>CAJBHN010000912.1 GCA_903952805.1 uncultured Myxococcales bacterium
CCATCGAGCAGGCTCTCGCCATGCGAGGTGGCGTTCGGGCCGAGCAGCTCGCCCTTGGCATCGTACCTGCGTCCCGATGGAGTCGGCTTGCTGACGGCGCCGCCGCCCTCGCCTGCCGCGCCTTCACACTCGAGGTTGACGACGACGTATACGGCGCTGTCATCCAGTCAGGTTCCGTCTCCTGGTGCCTTGGCCTGGGGCGGACACCGAGCTCGAAGTGTCTCTCGTCGCCGGCACCGTCACCCTTGAGGCGCTCTATGAGCGATGTTCCCCTTCCATGCTTCGACGAGCCGTGATCGTCGGCGGGCGCCTTGAGCCGGACGCTGAGACCCGCAGCTTTGTCGATGAGATGGAAGCCTGATCGAGCTGAACGACACCGAACCGGAAGGTTTCCATGACGTCCACCAGCAGCCCTGACGAGGGTGTCCTCCACGCAGAACGGCGCCGTCGTGCAGGTCTCGCCTTGACCGGGTGCGCCGTCGGCGACTGTCTTGGCATCCCGTTCGAGAACCGGCGAAGGCCCCCGAGCGGCTGGCAGGGCGACCGCTTCGAATACGCGAGTCCACGCTGGACCGACGATACCCAGCAATCCCTCGTCCTCGTCGACGACATCCTGCGCCATGGCACCCTCGACGCGACGCGCGTGATGGACCGGTTCGTGGCGATGGCGCATGCCCCATCGGCTTGGCCCCACGCGTTCGGCCTGCACCGGGGCACCGGCCGGGGATTCCGCTTCGCGGTGGACCATTACGCAGCCCACGGGCAATTCGGCCCGATGCCCGACCGCGCGGGCAATGGCGCCGCCATGCGGATGGCGGCCGCTGCCGTCGCCCTTGGGGAGAGCGACGACGCCCGACGTCAGCTCACGGCGATGTCTGCAGCGACCCACGCCCACCCTGCGGCCATCGACGCCGCCCGTGCCGTCGCCGAGGTAGCCTGGGCATTCTCGCGGGGCGTGCGCGGCGACGACGTGATTGCCGAGACCCTTGTCCGACTGCCAGCGGGGCTCGTGCATCGGTCGCTCTCAGCGGCGCTGCGGGCGGGCGACCCTTTCGAGGCCATTGTGCATGAAGCCGAAGCCGCGATGGGCGAACGCCCCCGCCACGGCGCCGGCGACGGCCATGCCCTGTGCAGTCCCCTTGCGGCCCTCTTCATCGCCGCGCGCATGCCGTTGTTCGAGGGCCTACAGGCCGCCGTCCGGCTCGGCGGCGATACCGACAGCACCGCCGCCATCGTCGGTGGCCTCCGCGCCCCGGTGGACGACCTCGACGATCTCCCCGCCGCGCTCCTCGCGTTCCCCGGCGCCGACGTGCTCGCCCGGTGGGGCAAGGGTCCCCTGCCCGACCTGGACACCTGGTGGGGCCTCGAACGGGACCTCTCGGTACCGCTGCCGTAGCAGGGTCAGATGTCGTCGACGCGCATGAGGGCAAGGGTGAGGCGGTCGTCACCATCAACCATAAAGCACACGAGGTCTCCGCGGGTCGCGGCGTCACTAGAACGCCTGCGACAGAATGTGTCGCATGGTGCCGCGATGCTGCTCATCATGAATGAGGATAACGACATCGACCTCGCCCTTGAGTCATCGGCCGCGCTCGCTCGACCGCCGCGGGCCGGGCAGCGGCTTTCGGGGCGGGGCGATCCCCACCACCACCGTGCCCCAGGCCGACAGCTGCGTCACGACCTGTCGCAGGGTGCCGGCATCCTGCACCCTGTCACTCGTCACCACCTCTGCGGCCCCGTCCTGGACCGCGAAAGGGCACCCGCGTGCGCTCTGGAGATCCAGGCATGAGCAAGCCTCGGAAACCATTCAGGACTGGGACGAGCAAGAAGTCGCAGACTCCCAACGCGGAACCACCGGTCAATGTGGCACCGGCTCTGATGAGCATCGATGCCGTCGCCTTCATCGCCGCGGCCTTCGACGAATCGTCCAGACCAGTGGCCGGTCCCCCGACTGCTGTCATCATCATGGGAAGTCCCGCGGCGGGGAAGACGACGCTGCGGAAGGCAAAGTTCACGAACGGCTACGTTGTGATTGATGCAGCCGACGTGTTTCTCCGCCTGTGCCAGGGGAGGAACCTCGACTTTCCGGGCGAGCTGGAAACACCCATGGAGGTCCTAGGGTCATTGATTGCCGGGCAGGCTGTCCAAGAGGGCCGCAACCTTGTCATCGAGATAATCCCCATCGAGGACGAGAGGGCGTTGGAGCTCATCAAAGCGTTGAAAGAAGCGGGCTACCGAACCGATCTTGTTCACGCGCACTGCAGCGTCGAAGAGTGTCGGCAGCGCAACGACAACCGCGGTCCAGACGACATCTCCGCATACTTTGCGGAGCGGTTCCACATGCGATGGCTCATCGATGCCTGCCGATCCTTGGACCGGCCATGTTGAGCCTCAGTACCATCCATCCCAGCACCGGGGCGGCACAAACCGAATCCGTCCTGTGCGCTCTGACCTGCTCTCGTGCCAAGGTTCGTCATGGCGTCTGACACCTCGTCCGGTTTGCATCTGATTGCTGACGCTGACCTTGACAGCCTGGGCCTGCGGCTGGCCCTTGCCTTGAACGCAACGCGGCCCGATCCCTTTCGCACGATCGTTATCGCTGTTCCCACCCGCGAGATGCAGACGTGGGTCGCGAGGCGCATTGCTGAAGTGGTGGGCGTCTGCATGAACGTCGAGTTCAAGCGGCTCGACGAGGCTCTCCTGCCAGCGGATGCGCGGGTGTGGAGTGCCAGCACCGTGGCCATTGGCGTCCTTGAAGCGCTGCGAGACTGGGAGCACGGACAAAAGCCAGAGTGGGACGCCGTCAAGACGCTGCTTCAGCCCCCGCCCTCCACCGCAGATGGCCAGACGCATCTCGTGCTCCCTGAGACGACGTCATCGAGCCAGCAGCGACGACGGGCGCGTTTCGCGTTGGAGATGGCGCGACGCTTCCTCGCCTACGACGTCTCCCACCCGGACTTGTTGTCGCAGTGGGAGCAGCGGCACCACGGCGAGCTGCCAACCGCGCTTTCGTGGCAGTCCGCGTTGTGGCGGGACGTGGTCGGCCACTGGCAGGCTTCGACAGAGCGCCCCCAGCGCCTCTTGTCTGCCATCGAGGACGCCGCCATCGTCGAAGGCCTCGTCGTCTTCGGCTTCGCTCACTTCTCGCCTCGCGAACGCGCGGCCTTGCAGAACGCTGCACGCCACCGACGCGTCGATGTCTTCTTGCACACCCTGGACGATCGCCTGGCCGGTGCCGGCGACGACACTCTCGGCGCGCTGTGGGGCGCACCGATGCGCGAGACGCAAACGGCGCTGCACGCGATGGCCACTCCTGCGCCCGCTTCGTCGCTCCCTGAGTTCGAAAAGACGGCAGGTCAGACGAGAACCCTCGATGGCCTGCGCGACGTCGTGTTCGGGATGCCTCCATCTATCCCGATCGGCGACTCGTGCATCGAGGTTGCGGCTCCCGGGCATCGCCGCAGCGCCGAAGCCCTGGCCAGCGCCATTTGGGACGACCTGCAGGCGAACCCGGCTCGGCAACTCACGGATGTGCTCGTGGCCAGCGGCGACTACGACAACGAGTTGGTGTGGCTTGAGGACCGGCTGCGCGCCCTGCACCGCGTCCCCATCAACAGCGCCTTCGGCGGCCGTCCCAGTCGCCTGCTGGACCTCTTCGTGGCGCTGCTGGAGCTTGGCGAGAGCGAGTGCAGCCGTCGCCAGGTGGTCGAGGTGCTTGAGCACCCCTGCTTCCGTGGTGTCTTGCCCCCGCGTCTGTCTGCCAAGCTGGCCGCCTCCGTGGCGGTGTTCTTCGGTGTCGACGGAGCTGACCCGGCGCTCGCCTACCTCAACGGAGCGCCTTTGGCGCACTGGCAGCAGGGGCTCGCCCGTCTCGCACTTGGCGCGGTGCTCGGCGACGGGGAAGGCGACGGTGAACAGCTGCGCGACGTTGTCCCGCCGGGACAGCGGGAGAGCGCCACGACGATGGTGGCGTGGACGTCGTCGCTGCTCGCTGACGTGCGTGCGCTGGTGCAGCAGAGCTTGTCGCTGACGAAGTGGGCCGCGGTGCTTGAGGCCTTCTTGCGAGGCTATGTGCAAGCGGTCGACGATGTGGATGCGAGCCATTGGATGGCGCTGGTTTCGCGTATTCGCGATCTCGCCACTCTGGATTTCGGTGGCCACTTGGTGGACCTCATCAGCGTCGTCGAGCTGTTGCGGGCCAGCCTCGATGTCGCCGGCGGAGCACGCGGGCACTTTCAGGCTGGCGGCGTCAGCGTCACGCACCTGCAGCTGCACCGTGTGGTTCCATCGCCGGTGGTCGTGTTGTCGGGGCTGACAGAGGGACGCTTCCCGGCGCGAGACGGCCGTGACCCTCTCGACGTGCGTCGGGCCTTGAAGCTGGCCTTCACGACGACGCGGGACCTGCAGGCCGCTGCGTTCCTGCAGGCCCTGTGCGTGGCTGGTGAGCGCGTGGTCTTTGTCCGCAACCGCCTCGACACGGAGAAGGACGCCGAGCGCGCACCATCACCGCTGTTGGCCGACCTACGCCAGCAGTGCACGCGCGCCGGAGTCGCCCTGCCCCTGCACGCCGCGCCCCTGAAAGCCTACGAAGGCAACGACGACGGCCACGACCTGCACGCGCGGCTTTCCAGAGACGCCGCACAGATGCGGGCTGCCATCGACACGATGGTGTTCCCCCCGACCGGGGGAGGGCGGCCGGTGTTGGCCAACTTCCAGCGCTCATTGACAAAGGTGGCCCTCGAGCGTGCAGGCTTGCTGGCTCCGGCTTTGCCCGCGGCCGCGTCGAGCACCGCGGGTGCTGTGACCACGCAACAGACCAAGCTCGAGGTGCTGAGAGAGCTGCTGCAATACGATAACGTGGAGACCCACGCAAAGACCCACCTGCGGATGAAGGGATGGAACCTCGAACCGGATGAGGCCTCCCTCGTTGAGACCGAGCCCGACGGCGTAGACGAAGACGGACGCTGGCGGATGGTGAAGGCAGTGCTCATGGACGCGCTGGCTGGGAGCACGCACTCCTGGCCCAGCAAGTCAGTCATTGACACGGCAGTCGTTGAGTTGTTGGCGAGGGAGCAGTCCGAGGGCCGGGCCCCACCAGGTGGCCTCCTCGCCCCCGACGTATCCGAAGATGTGCTGGACCGGCTCGATGAGATCGGCCGGCGAATCACCGGCGCGGGCGCCTTCGCGCTCGGTTTCAGTGGCAAGGTCGTCTACGGCGCTGCCCGCTCCCGTGCGGCCGGACAGCGGTTGGTCCCGCCCCTGCGTGTTCTGGTCGATGGACGACCCCATGATCTGGTCGGGGAGGGTCCGTTGACCTTCGGCGACCGCAAGCAGGCGCTGTTTGCCCACGTGCTGTTCGGGCCGTGGAAGGCACCCGCGAATTTTCGCGTCCAGCTCGCCCTCGACGCTGTGGGCTTGCTCCTGGCGGGTCTGCTCGACGAAGGCGCAAAGGTCACAGGCGTTCTTTTGACCGCCAAAGAGCTGATGCCCGAGTGCGTCCTGCAGCTGCCGTCTCGGGCGACTGCGGCAGCCTGGTTGGCCGGCATGCTGCGGCCGCTCGCGGCGGTGATGCCCGAAGCCATCATCACGCCGAGGCTCTTGCCTCTCGCCGATGGGGCCGGGCTGCTCGCCGCAGCGAAGGGTACGCCAGAGATACGGCATGAACGATACGTGGCTGCTGTCCAGGCGGCGACACCCGACTCCGTGGAGCGCCGAGACCAGGTGGAGCGCAAGGATCGTGCCCTCAGAGACGTCACCGGGTTCCAACCTCCATCGGAACAGACCTTCTACGACACCGCGGCGCAGCGCTTTTCGCTGCTCGCCGAGATGGGCGTGTTCGGAACCAAAGCCGCTGACGCCGCGGCAGGTGCTCCATCGGCAGAATTTGAGGGAGACCCATCATGACTGTTGCGCACCCTGCGCTCGCTTGGGTCGACCGGCCAGCTGCGCTTCACACCCTGGACCTGAAGAGACCGCTGTCCGTCGAGGCATCAGCGGGGACCGGGAAGACCTGGTTCCTCCAGCACCTTGTGGCCGAGCTCATCGTCGAAGGACACGCACGCATCGACGAGATTGTGGTGCTCACGTTCACCGAGCGCGCCGCGGCCGAGCTTCGACGTCGGGTGCGCAGCACGTTGGAGGATGTGGTAGCGGCCACGCCGTCGTCCACCCCGCCGCCGCAGCACGCCTGGATCGTCGACGATGTCCGACGACGGCGGGCCGTCGAAGCGCTGCGCTCCTTCGACGACTCACTCATCGGCACCATCCACCACTTCTGCCTCACCCAACTGAAGGAGCAGGGCGTCCTGGTCGGGCTCCCAGCCATCCTCGGCGACGACATCGTCGACGACCCGTTCCCGACCGTCTGGCGGTCGGTGGTGCGGGGCCGCCTCGCCCACGATACGTTTTTTCGCGCCAGCTGGAGCCGGCTGCCTGAACCCACACGCGAGCAGTACGAGGTCGCGGTCCGGACGCTGTCGACAACGCGCCTTCCAACCCGTCCCACCGTCACAGAGATTCAAGCTCTCGCTGAGAGCGTCGTACGCCAATGGCGTGACTTGGGCCGCCCAACCATGCCAACGACGGGTGAGCACCCATTCCACGACGATCCGAGGGTCGGCGGGCACACCGGCTCAAAGCCCGTCGCCGCCTATCTGGGGTGGAGCCAAGCGTTCTTCGCGGGCCTTGCCGCCGCTGACACGGTGGGGTGGGAAGCGGTGTGTCACTACATCGAGCAGACGCGACATCTGCTCAACGATGACGGCAACGGAAGGCCCCGGCTCGACGCGGCCGTCGAAGGGACAAAGAAGAAGCCGTGGTGCAAGACCCCCGAGCAGGCTGCGTTCCTCGGCGATGCCCGCACGCTGCTGACCCACGCGTGGGCTGTGATGCCGCTTACCCTCGCCGAGGAGGTCGCCACCGAGACCCGGCGGCGCCTCGATGATCGCTCGGAGTTGACCTACGACGAGATGGTGCGGCGGCTGCGCGACGCGCTCATCGCCGAAGACACAACCCCTCACACCCCGCTGCGCGATGCCCTGCGTGCTCGCTTCAAGGCCGCCCTCGTCGACGAGTTCCAAGACACCGACGAGACGCAATGGGACATCTTTCGCACCCTCTTTCTCGGCGGCCGATGTGAGCATCGCGCCACGGCCGCGGGGTTGCTGGTGGTCGTGGGAGACCCGAAGCAGGCCATCTATCGCTTCCGCGGCGCCGACTTCGCCGCCTACCACCGCGCCTGCTCGACGATTCGTGATGACTTCGGTGGTGCAGAGCTGGCCCTCGATGAGAACCACCGGAGCACGAGCGAGCTGGTGCAGGGGGTCGGGTCCCTGCTCGGCGGACGCCTCTTCAACCCCGCGCGCGATCGCATCACGCTGCCGGTGGTAACTGCGAAGGCCGATGTCGGCTTCAAGGCCCCCGACGCGATGCCCGCGCTCGTCGCGATGGCCGCTCGGCTGCCTGATGATGGGAGTCTGGGTGTCGACGCCATTCGAGCCGTTCACGCCGCCAGCACCGCGGCGGAGATTGGTCGGCTCGTTCGTGAGGGGACCAAGTACCGCCCACCTCGAAGCAGCGAGGTGCGCCAGCTCGCCTATCGCGACATCTGCGTCGTCGGCCGTGGGAAGTACGATCTCGACAAGGTGGCGGGGGCCCTGCGACGCAGCGGCATCCCGTTTTCGCACTACAAGAAGCGGGGGCTCTACCAGACCGCCGAGGCCCTCGACCTCCTCGACGTCATGTTGGGCATCGAGAACCCGAGCGATCCTGGCTGCGTGATGCGCGCTCTGGCAACGCCGTTCTTCGGCGCAGCGCCCCAGCAGTTGGCGCAGGTGATGGACCTCGATGAGAGCCACCCGTGGCGGGCGAAGCTGACCTGGCTGCATGAGCGGGCCTTCGACAACGACATCCCCGGTGTGCTGCGCGCGCTGGAGCGCGACACCGGGGTCATTCCGCGGCTGCTGTTCATGGAGGGACAGCGCTCAGCCACCAACGTCGAGCATCTGCTCGAAGAGCTGGGCCGCACGCACGCGAAGACCGCGTGGTCGTGGCCGCGGCACGTTGAAGAAGTCCGGCGCCAGATCTCGGCTGTGGCCAGTGACATCGGCGAGACGGACCTGCTGCGGCTGGAGTCCGAGCGCGACCAGGTCACCTTGATGACCATGCACATGTCGAAGGGGCTGGAGTTCCCGGTCGTGTTCCTCGCGGGCGGATACCTCGGTCGCGAACAGCATCTGCCTCGGCACCCGGTGGTTGTGCATGCCGCGGATGACGAGGCGTACCTCGCGCTGCACGCCCCCGACGTTGCCGCGCTCTGGCGCACAGAAGAAGAACAGGAAGATGCTCGGCTGCTGTACGTCGCCCTGACCCGAGCCCGTTGTCGGGTCTATATGCCATGGACCAACGTGACCATCGGCAGAGGGTTTCGCCCTGGGATGTACGAACGACTGTGGCCCTTCCTCAGCGAGCTCGGCCATGGACGTGCGCAATCGACGTTCGTCTCGGTGCTTGAGCCCCAGGATGCACCGGACGCACCGCTGCGCTTTCCAGGCGACCTGAGCGAAGACGAAGAGGCGCGGCTCGCGCAGTTCATCCCACCGACGCCCGCACCGAACCTCGCTGACGATGGGTACCGTGCGGTCGTCTACGGCTCGCGGCGCGGCAGGCTCGTCACCTCGTACACTGCTCTCAAGCGGCATATGGACGCGCAAGGCGTCGACGGTAACGAAGGAGACGTTTCTGACGAAAGCAGCGAGAGAGTCTTGGTACTCGACGATAACGAGACCAAGCTCACGCTGGCGGATGAGCGCGCGCGGCTCCCGGGTGGCGCGAAGGTCGGCATCGTGTTTCACGAAGCATTGGAGCGAATCGACCTCGAGCGGGCGCGCAAGGCCTCGACATTGTCGGACTTCACAGCCATCGCTGGCCCGGTGCTCGACCCTTTCGCGCGCATCGGCTTCAATGAAGCTCAGCAGCACGCCGCTGCTGAGACGGTGTGGCACACGCTTCACCGACCACTCGCGCCGCAGCTTCCGCCAATTGTCGACATCGACAACGTGCTGCGTGAGGTCGATTTCCAGCTGCCCCTGCCTGAGGAGGCGCACGCCGCCCTCGGTCAGGCGCCGTTGAACGAGCTCATGCCTTTTCGCAGCACGCGTGGTTTCCTGGTCGGCAGCATGGACGTCGTGCTGCGCCATAAGGGGCGGGCGTATTTTCTCGACTGGAAGAGCGATGTCGTCAGCAGCTTGAGCCAACCGGACTGCGTCGACTTTTCCCCCGACCGTCTCTCAGCCTACGTTGACGAGGCGTACTCGCTCCAGCGCGAGATCTATACCGTGGCGCTGCTGAGGTTCCTCGGCATCGTTGACGAGGCTGACTACGAAGCGCGCTTCGGAGGTGTCCTCTATGTGTTCCTGCGTCCGTTTGGCGCGCCAGACCACACGCATGAACGCGGAGGTGGCGTCGTCTTCGGTCGGCCGAGCTTCGCCGAAGCGCAAGCCTATGAAGAGAAGCTGCGTTCGCCCTCATTGATGTCGACGCCGAAGAAGAATGTGAGCGAGCCATGACCCGGCAGACATCCAGCAGCGCACAAGCCCGGCCGCGACCCCACGGGCTGCTGGCAGACCTCCTCGGCGGCCCCGGCCAAACTCCGACCCTGTTGACCCCCGAGGTGTGCGCCTGGTTCAGGGATAGAGACGTCGCGGATGAGGCGCTCACCGCCTGGGAGGTGCGCGCGGGTCTGTTCGACGCCACCGACGCAGAGCGGGCGGCCCTTGTCGTGGTTGGGGCCCTGCTGGAGGCGGCGGCTGCGGAAGGCAGCTCGGTCATCCCGATCGGCGAGCTCCCGCTCGTCGACGGGCTGCGGGCACATCTGGCTGAGCTTGAGCTCCCCGTCGACGTCGACGCTGTCTGCGCAGCCTTCGCCGGCAATATGCAGCGCACATCTTCCTTTGCGCCCAGGCAGCGCCTGGTCGGCAGCCCTGACGAGCGGTGCCCGCTGGTCAGGCACGAGGGTCTGCTCGCTGTGCACTTCGTGCACGCGGATGAACGGGGCGTGCACCGCGCCTTGCTGCACCTGAGCCAGGGCACACCGCCGAGCGGCGAAGCGTGGCCATCGGCGACGAGCGTCGATGCGGCCGCGGCCCAGACCCTGCATGAGCGACCGCTCCGTCATGGCACTGAGGCGGTGCAGCTCGACGTCGAGCAGAGACGGGCGGTGCTCCTCGCGACGCAGCCCGGCATCAGCGTCGTGACGGGCGGACCGGGCACCGGCAAGACCCTGGTGATCACGGCGTTGGTGCGTATGCTGGCCTTCGCCGGCATCGAGCCGCAGGCCATCCACCTCGCGGCGCCCACCGGTCGAGCGGCGAAGCGCCTCGAGGAAGTCCTCGGTTCGCATCTGGGCCAGGTGTCTGTGACCAGCAGCCAGGACGCGGAGCTGCTGCGCGACCTTCCTCCGCCAAGCACGCTGCACCGGCTGTTGGGATTTCGTCGCAACGACGCCACCTTCAAGCTGGGCCCCCACGCGCCGCTGACGGGCAAGGTGCTTGTCATCGACGAGGTCTCGATGGTGGACCTCGCGTTGATGCGCGCAGCCCTTGACGCGGTCCCCCGCGACCGGCCGTTTGCCGTGGTCCTCGTCGGCGACGCTGACCAGCTCCCCGCCGTCGGCACTGGCGACGTGTTGAGGGACATCGTCAACGACAGCGACATGGCCAAGCGGGTCGTGCGGCTCGCAACGGTGTTTCGGCAGAGCAACAGCAGCGCTGGCCGCCAGATCGTGGCCCTGGCCCGACGCGTTCTCGGCGAGGCCTCCCCCCCGGCGGATGCCCCTGCGCATCGGACCGACGTGGCGTCTTTGACCTTCGTCGGCGCTGAGCTTTTGCCGCTGGAGGCGAAGTCTCGAGGAGCGCTGTCGGCGCTGCTCGACACGTACACCGCGCGCTTTTTGCGTCCCGTCGCGGACGCCATCCCGAAAGCGGGGTTTATTTCAACGGCGCCCGACCTGGCTGATGTGGTTCGGAAGTCGGCGGAGGCCCGCGTGTTGTGCCTCGGTTACCACGGCCCCTTCGGCGTTCAGAACATCAACGCCGCGCTCGCGGCTCGGCTCGCGAAGCATCGAGACCCCAGCAGCTTCCGGTTCTCGGGTGCACCGGTCATCGTTTTGGAGAACGACCCGGCCCTCGGGCTCTACAACGGCGACATCGGCCTCGTCGTCCCAGTGCAGACCGCAGACGGGGTCGTGCTGGAAGCGGCCTTCCCGTCAGGCGCGGGTGTCGTTCGGGTGGGCCTCGGACGACTGCCGCGGTGTTCGCTCGCCTATGCGACCACAGTGCACAAGGCGCAGGGGAGCGAAGCAGGCACCGTGCTGTTCTTCGTCGACGAGCACCAGCCGCGCCTCTTCACGCGTGAGGCGCTCTACACGGGGATTACCCGGGCCAAGGGAGCGATCGTGGTGGCCGGCGCCGTCACCGCCATCGGAGCCGCTCGTCGCAGCAACCGGCGGACGCTCGTGTCTGCTTCCGTCCCATGAACTGAACCGCGGAGGCTATGCGCGGTCGTGGCGCCACTGACAGGCGCTCCTCTGCCATGGTAGGGGTCCTCGGAACAATAACAAATCCTCACACATCTGATTTCTGCGGGTGAATCGTGTAGTTCCATTCGCCATGAAACGCAGCGCGCTCGATGTTGAGTGCTGCCAGCGCCGCGTCGGTCGCGGTTTTCCCTGTCGGGTAGTTCTTTCGGTCCAAGCGCGCCTTCACCACGAGACCTCCACGATTGGTCGTGTTGCTGATGAGGTTCACAACGGTCTCGTAGCTGCGCAAAGGCCGCCCTCGCCAGTTCAGTGTGATGAAGGAGAACAGCCTGTGCTCGAAGTTGTTCCACTTGCTGGTGCCGGGAGGAAAGTGGCTCATGTGAATGGAGAGTCCGGTCTCGTCTAGTAGCATAACTTATTCTTCTCTGTTTACTGAGATCGACGCGGGCTCTGTGGTCGAGATATCGAAGTCGCAAAAGAGTGAGATGTCTTTCACTGTGAGGCTGGCCTGGGCATTCAGGCTACGCGGCACAACCCGGTGCAGCACGAGCAGGTTCTCCGTCAGGGACTCGGTCAAATGCAGTTGTCGGATGAGCGTTGATGTGCGCACTCCCAAGACTCTTGCGATGGCTGTTTTTTCCTTGTTCGGTAGGAAAAATGTTGTGAACGAGTCCTGTGGAGGCGGCCTCATCGTCAGCAACTCCGAGTACCGTACGAGATCGAGCCACACGCTGTGGCCTTTCTTGATTTCAATGTCGACCGAGTTCCAGGTTGCGTCTCGGTAGCGCTCGCGAATGCATGACCACTCAAGCGCAGCGCACAGGCCCAACTCGTAATTGGCGTTCTTGCCAACCCAAGGACCGGTCAAATGAGCCAGTCTGGAAGTGACCTGCTCGCGCAGCGCTTCGACCTGTTTCTGTTCGAGCATCTATTTTGCCTCCGTGCTTTAAATATGATTGATCTCGGTTGCGATCACGGGCTCAGCGATGAGACCCGCCGACGGTCACGTGCTCAGGGGGGGCGTCAATCGGCCGGGTCCTTGTGCGCAGGGGTATCTGCGCCGCCGATCTAGGCAGATCACCCCAGACGGCCACGATTCTTGTCCAGCTAAAGACCCGGAGTTGGGTACCGGTAACACCCAGCCGGCGACCAGATGACGAAAACTCAATGCGTGTCTGGTGGCCTCCGTACTGGGTATTACCAATTATTCGCGCATCGTCAGCGAGCAGGTCCCATGCAACAAGGTCTCCCTGGCCAGCCATGCCGTCGCCGTCCGTACAAAACACCAGGTAGCGGCCATCCTTTGAAAAAGCCGCGGCTCGCCGCAGCGGTGTCGGTATAGTAAAATGCGTTCCGTTCACGCCAACGAGCGTTAGTGACCGTGAGCAAACGGCAAGCAGATCTCCGTCAGGATGGAGCGCCCCAGATTCCGGATGACCGTCTGGATCGACCCTTACCGAGATCTGATCGCCAATCAGATGGGAACCACCCGCGCTAATCACCGCAAATCGCTGGCCGTTCCCCGTCGCGAGAAGCCTGGTTGACGAGTCACCAAGCTGACCGACTACAGCCACCGCCCAAGGGCGAGACAGATCCCGCTGACAAAGCACGTCAAGTAAGCCCCGCGCGGTTGCTGGCGGTGGGGAGCGAACTACCCGGACTTCCCCTCCGAAAACCGAACCCGTGGCGAACCAGTCCGCCCCAGCCGCGACAAGATGAAATGGAGGGCTTCCACACATGCCCCTCGGGAGCCCGGCCGCTGCGATGTTGACCGGCGTCAGCCCAGCGCCATCAAGGCAGCGCCATGCCACCGAGCCGGAGACAAGCCAGCCATCCCAAGGCGTCCCCCACAGGACACAATTAAGCGTGCCAGAACTCTGTGTTAGAAGATGTTGATTCCGGATAGCTTCGATTAGCGTCGGCACCATCCAACAGCCACGCTGGTCACTGTACCAGAACCGATCATCAGTCAGGAATCCGAAGTGCTCCGCATCTACGGGGAGCTCCGCGAGGTGGCATCTGTCCTGAGCCTTCGCACGGCGTAACGCGCGCTTCGCGCGTTCGCGGGCCTGAACTGAAAACGCCGGGATGGGCGCGGCAGTGTCACCGGAGTCTTCCGAATCTTGCCCCGATGTCTTCGTCATGTGCGCCAACTATTGTTACTTTGTGTGGGTGGATTAGAGCTAATATCGCAGAAGCGAGTTGGGGGCATTCCAGATTCATTTCGCTCACAGGCGTTTTTGTCGAATGCCTCGAATGAAGCAGCGTTGCTCCGATGTCTCCGGGCAACTGGTCGGGTGCCGCTTCCGCAGCGCGGTGAACACCTCTTCGTCCTTGCGGCCGATGTGCTTCAGGTAGCACCCGCCGATCGTGCCCGCGCGCCCGAGGCCGCCGCGGCAGTGGATGACGACGTTGGTCCCGGCGCGGGCGGCCTCGTCAATGGCGAGGACGGTTTCAAGCACCGGTCGCGGATCGGGCAGCACACCCCCATCAGGAATGGGAAGCCGATGCACCATCATCCGCTTGGATGCCTCTTCGATGAGGGTCGGGATTTGCAGCGAGCGCAGCTCGTGGTCTTGGAGCAGACAGACCAGAAGCCCGGTGTCGTACGCGGCCACCAGGTGGTCGAGGTCCTTGGCAAGATCGCGCTCCCAGAAGCCACCGGCGTAGGCACCAGCGCAGTGCTTGCCGGGCGCAAAGGTGAGGCCGACCTTCCCTGACAGGGACTCGTCAATCCAGGTGACGTAGAGAGGGTGGCTGTCTGAGGTCTTCGTCGTCATGTGGTCTCACCGTGTTGGTTTGGCTTGAATGAAAACCGTGCGCGGATGCATGTTCTGGCGCGTCGCCGCGTCAGACCACCGAGTCGAGCCGGAGCAGGTCGACATCACCCGTGGCGGCGTGAGCGAGGCCGGGGTCCAGCAGCAGTAGGCGCGTGGAGCCCGCGTGGCTTGCCGCCACACCGACCACGAATCGGCAAGCGCCGTCTTGGACGAACAGCGTGTGGGCGTGGCCGATTGGGCCAATGTTGCCGGTGCTCCATGGTGCCAAAGCGCGCTCGAGGAGCTTGGCCCCTGTGTGGCCGACAGCCTGGTCAAATGCGCGCGGCAGCGTCGACGGCGCGAAGCGGCGCGGACGCGTCTCGTCCCAGCCCCATGCGTCGCGCTTCTCGGGGTTTGCAGGGCGATGAGCGAGAAAGCCTCCCGCCTCCACCCCGGCGCTCGGCGCTGTGTGCAGCGGCTCAAGCGACAACGGCGCGTGCTCGCCACTCGTCCAGGATGAGGCCACCTCACCCACAGCCGACGTCAGCAGATTGTTGAGCCGAGCTGCGACGTCTTGTGGGGTCGCTGTCGAAGTGAGGCCCAGCAGCCCGAGCTCGCGGGTCGTCACGCCGGTGTGCGTGAGCAGGATCTCCACGCCAGCGCCAACGCCCACGGCGGCGAGGTCATAGCGGCCACTGAGGAGCAGACGTTCTACCTGGCTGCGCTGCGCCTCCGACCACGTACAGAAGTCACGCCTCGGCATCGTGACGCAGGGAACGTTGTGCTCAAGCGCGAACCTCAACTCATCGGCGTCGTTCCTTGGGACAACGTGGCTCGTTGCTTTGATCAAGCCGAAGCTTTCGTCGTCCAGGTGGGCAAACTCGATGACGCGGGCAGCGTCATGGTTGCCGAGCAGGATGCGCACCTGGCTGCGGGGATGGGCGGCCAGGAAAGCGAGGATGCGCTGGCCTTCGACGCCACGCTCTGCTTCGCCAACGGGGTCATGTGTGCCGGCCCCGTAGTCGAAGTGGTCCCCCATCGAGACCAGACCGACGTCTGAACGCAGAAGACCGTCATCGTCCAGCAGGCCGTGGTGTTCGAGCACCGCGCAGAAGGTGTCGAAGCCCGCCTGGGGATCGCCGAAACACCACCAATGGGTGGGTACGACGTTCTGTGAAGTGCGGAACGATTTCCCTGCGAGCGCCTCATCGGCTCGGTCGCGCGCCTGCTTCGATTGTACCGTGGTCATCGTGTCCTCCTGCAATGTTGTTGACTGGGTCATTGGTTTTCACTTCGGAGGAGGACCGCTGCCTCGTCCAGAGCGACCAGGGCCCGCCCGAGGGCCGCGGTGCACGCATCGCGCGCCCCTACGAGCATCTCGGCCCTGACCTGGAGCGACCCGCCTTCATCCGGGAGGCCCCACTCTTCCAATGCCCCCGTGACGGCGGCGCGATCGAGGACTGCCTCACCGAGTTCTTGCCGGACGCGGTTGAGCGTCTCTGTCATCTGCGCCGACAGCTTCATCGCAACAAGGCTGCGCTGGCGGTGTTGTGCCAGAGAGACCACGCCCTCGGGCTGCGCCGCCAACAACGGCGGCGGCCCCAGTGCGACCAGACGCTCGGCCAGCAGCAGCAGGTCATCGGGCCAGAACGGAGAAGGCCGGCGGTGGCGGGCGTGCTCGTCGAGCCCTGGCCGACAGCTCAACACGAGGCGGCGCCACCGGAGGGGAACGGCGTCGCGTCCATGAACAGCGCCAAGGAGAGCGCCCGCAATCGCTGAGGTCGTGTCCGCATCGCCGCCCTGTGACGCGGTCGACACGAGGGCATCCTCGAAGGAGGAAGCGTGCAGGAGCTGATGGAAGGCGTTTCGCAACGCGAGGAGCACCCAGCCGGAATGGTGGGAGAAGTCCGTGACTGGGGCCACATCGTCGTCGACGAAGATTTCCCGAACCCCTTCGTGCAGGTCAGGGCGCGAACGAACCCAGGTCGAGACCCGGTCGTAGAGCGCGCGCGGCGATGGGCCCTCGCGGACCGCGATCCCGATGGCTGCGGCGAAGACGACGGCGGCGTCCACGCAGGCATCCGATGGGTGGGTGATTCTTGCGTCTTCAGCGACCGTGACCGCGACGACCTCCAATTCCTGGCGCCACAGGTGCACCGCCAGCGGCGAGAGACGCATCAACGATCCATTCGCCTCGCTCTTCATGTCCGGGTTACCGGTCAGACCGCGGCGCGTCGTGTTCCCGACGTCGAAGGGAGCTGAACGCAACCAGTCGACATACGCCACCTGTACCTGGGCTGCCTTGTAGCCGCCTTCGCGCACGATGCTGCGCGCCATGATCAGCGCCATCTCGCTATCGTCGGTCGGCTGTCCAGCGATGGTGCCCCAGGTTCCGCCGTCGACGAGCTCGCGCACCCCGTCGGGATGGCTGCGCGCGACCTCAGAGCGGGACCGGAACTCCACCAGCTGCCCGAGCGCGTCGCCAGCGACCTGCCCCAACAACGCGCCCTGGGCCCGCGCCAGCACGGCGGCGTTCGTACAGGACCACAGCGGTTCGCCAACCACGTGGGGATAACGCGCCGCGAGTCCGCTCTTCTCTTCAGGCGTGCGCATGCGAGCGCCGGGCCGGCCGCGAGCCGCGAGGCCTGGCGCGACCATCGGGTGGGCCCCGTAAACGTCGGTATTGCCGGTCCCGTCGGCGCCGTAGGTGAATGGGCGCCCGTGCGCATCGACCAGATCGCCGCCCACTGCGCGCAAGAGCGCGTGCCCGGCAGCAACGTCGTAATGGGTCGGGCCGCTCCACGAGACGGCTGCGTCCGCCTCGCCAACCGCGACGAGGGCGAGTCGGTAGGCGATGCTGGCGCAAGAGATGAAGCGCGCTGGTGCGGCGATCACAGCCGAGCGCTCTGGATCCTTCGCCGCGTCGGTATTCATGGCGATGATGTGGGCCGACGTGAGCTTGCTTGGGAGCGGCAACCGTTGAACCGCGAGGCCGTTGCGCGTCAGCGGCGCGCCCTTCGCCCAAGCGATCAGGTCGCCACCGTCGTCGGGAGCGGTGGGCGCATAGACGACACCGAGCGCTGGCTCACCGTCCACCACCAGAGCAATAGAAACCGCCGACCCACGTTCACCGCGAAGAAACGCGCGGGTGCCGTCGTGCGGATCGAGGTACCAGGTGCGTCGGGCGCCCTTCGGAAGAGTCGATTTCATCTCCTCGCCCACGATCCCGTCACCAGGAAAGCGCGCTTGGAGACCCTCGCGAATGAGTTGCTCCAGTTCCAGATCGATGGGTGCCGATGCAACTCCATCGGCGCGTGGACCTCCTGGCCGGTGGAATTCCGCACGCAGCAGGTCTCCGCTCTTGCGGGCGAGCTCGATGGCGAGCTGCAGTTCCGATTCGAGATTCAGATTTCGTTGACGCATCTGGTCCTCCTGGACCGCTCAGCGCGGTCCGTGTGTTCATGAACCAGATGTAACTCCCGATCAGCGGCTTTCGGCGGCGCGTCACGTGACACGCAGTCGAGGCCGACGGGATTCGACACCTACGCCCGGCCCTTGATGCGGATGCGCGACGGGTCGATTGGAAGGCGATACCAGGCCGTCTTTTCGAGAACCCGACGCGAAGGAACCAGCAGCCGATCCCACTGGGGCAGGTGCTGTTTCACGTACCTGCGGTAGGCACGGAGTGCTCGGCTCCGCCACTGGTTCATGGCGGTCTCCTTCGGAAGCTCATCTTCGATTCCGAAGCCCCATTTCAACACGTTCGACTGAATGTCGCTGCACCACTCGTGGTGTCGAACCGAGATGCACACCTCCTTGAAAAAGTGGTCGACATCGGAGGCAACCCAACCGTCGCTCTGCTGCCGCGCGACTGCGAGTGTCGCCAACCACAGGACGTCGGACGGATTCAGCCCGGAGACAGCAACATCGTCGATGCGAACTTCGGGCAGCGCCAGATCGACGACGAGCTCAGGGAGCGTCATCGCATCGAGCGCCCTCTGCCCGACGCTCATGGCTGCCGAAAAGCTCACGGGGCGGTCGTCGCCGATGACGCGGCGCAGGCGTGGCACGGGCACCGGGTCGAGGCGAACACCCACACCGGCCGCGACCAGCACGCCGCCGCTGGCGCGCTGAAGTCGCTGTGCGGGCTGTGCCGGGAAGAGGAAGCCGGTGTGCCGCTCCGCGTCGCGGTCATCAAAGCCGACGTCAACGAGTTGATCGCGCTGGCGGGCGCGCATTGAGAAGATCGACGTGACCGTCGCTGCGACCGCGCGATGACGGCCACCGCCGAGGGCGCAGACGACGGGCGCGTCGTTGCGCACGGCCTCGCCGAGCGCCTGCCATACGGCGTCACCAATGGCGGCCGTTGCACCTGGAGTTCCATCGCCCGGGCCCGCGACTCGAACGTCAACGTCGGTCCACGCCGGACTGCGATGGCTCACGGAGGCGCGCAGGCTCTCCCAAGCCTCATGGGCAGCCTTCGAGAGGTGGACTGCGCCGCGTTCGCCGGTGATGACGAAGACACGGTCGACAACGACGGCGGGATCGGCGCACACCGCATGAACAAACGCGAAGAGCGGACCGGGCTGGCCACCAAGCGGAATGATCAGTTGAAGACCCACGCCGAATCCATTCCGGGCTCAGGTGCCCTTGCACACGCCATCTGCGGCCGCAGCCTTCAGATTCTACGTCGAACCCTACCGCCTTGGGGCGGCCTGAACGGCCCGTTGCTGTCGATTTGCGTCAGCGTCGCCCGCTACCACCATTTAGGGACGACGGTCCTCGGTTCCGATGGGTTGAAGGTGATCCGGTTTGGTGGACAGTTTTCTTACGCTGTTTGCTGCCTGGCTGCTTCGTAAATCTCCTC
>CAJBHN010000913.1 GCA_903952805.1 uncultured Myxococcales bacterium
CGGCATCGCGCATTTCACCAACCACGAGCACATCCGGGCTCTCGCGCAGCGCCGAGCGGAGGGCTTCGGCGAAGCTGTCGACGTGGGTGCCGACCTGTCGTTGGGTGATGGCCGACAAAATCGGATCGTGCAGGAATTCAATCGGGTCTTCGATGGTGAGCACATGACGGCGAGACGTGCGGTTGATCTCGTCGACAATAGCCGCCAGCGTCGTTGTTTTCCCTGAACCGGTCGGGCCACCAATCAGCACCAAACCGTTTTGCAGACTGCACAGCGCGCGCACGGCACCGGGCAGGCCGATGTCCTGCAGACGTGGAGGTTGGTCGGGAATGATGCGAAACGCTGCGCCCCAGCCGCCGTGCTGGACAAACAGATTGGCCCGAAAGCGGCCGACGCCTGGCAGCGAATACAGCAGGTCGAGTTCATGCTCGACCTCAAGCCGCTCACGCTCCTCGGCATTCAAGATCTCGCCGAGAAACTTGCGTGCCTCGGCGTCAGAGACCGCGCGAAAGGGCAGGGGGACCAACGCGCCGTGATGGCGAATCAGTGGAATGGAACCGGCGGTGAAGTGCAGGTCTGAAGCCCGCTGTTCGACCACGAGGCGCAAGAATGAATCCAGACGAGCCATGCCACCCCATGTGTAGCCCAACGCCAGCGGGAATGTCGTCGTCACCGGTGTGTGATGAAATATCGCACCTGCTTACCAGCGGGCACGGGCCTCGCTGACGACCTCCGTCAAGATCGCCTCCCACGACTGAGCGGGTTCGTCCCAGCTGACGTCCAGCGCCATCAGGCGCCGTTGGACGTCCGGCAGGCGACCGGTCTGACCCAGCGCCGCGACGCGGGCGACGGCTTCGACCAGGTCTTTGGCGGTCAACGGCGAAAACAGGCAACCCGTCGCCGTGCCCCAGGGGTCCACGACGTCGTCGGCGCGTTTGTGGGGCGCGAAATACGGATCGCGAATGGTGTCGACCAGGCCGCCGGTGGCGTGGGCCACCGGCACGGTGCCGTAGCGCTGGCCGATGAGCTGCACCAGGCCACAGGGCTCAAAGCGCGACGGCACGAGCACGACATCGGCACCGGCGTACAGGCGTCGAGACAGGCCCTCATCGAAGGCCGAGCGGAACCACACGCGACGGGGATGGGCAGCCATTTTGTCACGCAGTTGTCGGGCGAGGTCGGCGTCGCCGTCGCCCAACAGCGCGATGGTGCAGCCCAGCTTGACGAGGCCGTCGATGGCGACCAGCAAGACATCCCACCCCTTCTGCTCCGCCAGGCGGCCGATGCCGGTGACGAGCATGCCCGGTGGGGGTTCGTCGAGGTGCAGGTCCTGCAGCAGGCGCTCGCGGCAGATGCGTTTTCCCGCTGGGTCTCGTGATGAATACGGCGCCGCCAATGCCAAATCCGTCGAGGGATCAAATCGAGCGGTATCGATGCCGTTGACGACGCCACGCAGGCGATGGCTCCGGCCCCGGTACATCCCATCGAGGCCCTCGCCAAAGGCGGCGGTCTGGACCTCTTTGGCATAGGTGGGGGACACCGCGACGATGCGGTCGGCAAAGGCCAGCCCGCATTTCAGCAGATTGAGCTCGCCCCAGCTCTCGACGCCGTCTTTGTGAAACAGGTCGCGGGCCAGACCTGACAGCGCCAGGCACGACGCCGGCAAACGCCCCTGGTGGGCGTTGTTGTGCACCACCTGCACGGTGCCAATGGCGCGGGTGGGGCCCCGGTCGAGGCTGGTGCGAAGCGCAGCGACGGTGAGGCCCGCATGCCAATCATGGGCCACGACGACGTCGGGTTGGTGGGCCTCGGCGTAATAGGCCGCGGCGCGACCCAGGGCGATGAAGCGCAGGCCGTTGTCGCCGTAGCTGCCGCCGGCCTCGCCGTAGATGCCGGGCCGGTCGTAGAGCTGGGGAATGTCCACCAACACGACCTCGACGCCGGGAAACAGCGAGCCGGCCAGCAGCCGACCCGACAGCTCGAAGGGCAAGCCCTCGTCGGGACGAAAGCGCAGCGTCATGGGGCCGCGGTCGATCAGGCGCGGACAGCCATGGCTGCGCAGCGCGCTGCGGTAGGCGGGGATGATGCACGTGACCTCGTGGCCGGCGGCGCCAAGGGCGCGGGCCAGGCCAGAGACGGCGTCGCCGAGGCCGCCGGACTGACACAGGGGCGCAAGCTCCGACGATGAAAACAGGATCTTCACGACCACCCTCCGCAGCCGCCGCAGCAGCTTGTCGGGCGGCAGCCTCGTCGACGAATGAGTGATCTTGCAAGTGCGACACACCGGGACCCGCCCTGGCAGCCTTTACACGGGCCCTGTCGTCGGCGACGGTGACCACATGCCCTCCGATGTCGCCGTTTCGTCGCCCCCGCTTGCCACGTCCGCCCCCCTGACGCCGCCGGGGCAGGGGGCCAAGGTGCTGCTGCGC
>CAJBHN010000914.1 GCA_903952805.1 uncultured Myxococcales bacterium
CCCTCAAGAAAAAGGTCCCGGGCAAAATCGGCGTCTCGATGAAGGTCTCAGAAAAGGGTGGTTTGTCGGTGTACGGCCTCGGCCGTTTTCCCGTCACGCTCTACATGGAGCAGTGGGAAAAGCTGTTGGCGATGGCCGACGACATCAAGACCTTCATCGCTGACAACCAGGACAAGCTGAAGAAGAAAGAGGGCTGACCATGGCCTCCAAGAAGAAGGCTGACGCTGTCGACGAGACGCCAGCATCCGCTCCCATGCCCGGCCAGATGCTTCCGGGTCATATGGGGCAGATGATGCCAGGGCAGATGATGCCCGGTCAGATGATGGGGCAGCCCATGCCCGGTCAAATGATGGGTCAGCCCATGATGCCCGGCCAGATGATGGGGCAGCCCATGCCCGGTCAGATGATGGGCCAGCCCATGATGGGCGGACAGATGATGCCCGGCCAGGTGGGTCAGATGATGCCAGGCCACATGATGGGGCAGCCGATGATGGCGCCCGTCATGCAGCAGAACCCCATGATGATGATGCTGCAGATGATGCAGGGCATGCAGGGCATGCAGGGGTTTGGCGGCTTCGGCGTCGACCCGGCATCTCTGCCCTTTGGTGGCGCGCCCAGGGCCGACACCGACGCTGGCCTCGAGGGAGGCATTGTACGCCCGGCCCGCTTTGAGCACCGCATCAAGCACCAGGAGGCTCTGCCCCTCGGCAACGTCCTCGACCATTTGTGCCTGAGCGAAGACGGCGCCAACAGCCTCGGCGGTGTGCCACTGGGCTGCACGATGGTGTTTGTCGGGCCCCCGGGCAAGGGCAAGACCCGCACGGCGCTGGCGTCGCTGGCTCGCGTTGCCATGACCGGCAAGAAGGTCGCGTTCGTCGTCGCCGAAGAGGGCTTCCACGACGACGAGGGCAGCGGCCGCGACGACCTGTGCTCCCGCCTGTGCAAGGTGGGCATGATGGCCACGGGGCTCGATGAAGCCAACTTCGAAAAGAAGGTCTTGGAGAACGTGTTTGTGCTCGAGGCCCAATACCACAAGCACAACACCTGGGACGACTTCGTCGCCAAGTACCGCTACCTCGTCGAGAAGGAGAACATCGACTTCGTCGTCATTGATTCCCTCAACATGATCGACCCCACCAAGAAGGGGACCGCCGACAACCTGTCGGCGCTCAAGACCTACAACCACGAGCGCGGTGTGACCTGCATCTGCATCGGGCAGATCAAAGACACCGGTGAACCCGTTGGTGGCGAGGCGCTGCAGCACACGGCCGACGCGGTCTTCCTGCTGGAGGAAATGTCGTTGTCGAGCAAAGAGATCGCCGAGTTTTGGGGTGGCAAATACCGGGACAAGATCTCGGTGCTCACCGTGGTCAAGAGCGTGACGACGCCGACGTTCGCTCATCCGGTGCGCGTCGACCGGGCCCCGGGGACGGGCGAACTCATCGCTCATCCGTCTCAGCCTGCGGAGTTCCTGCTGAAGTCGCCGAAGGGAGGCTGACGCTTGACGTCGGCGTTTGAGCGAGCTCCGCAGCGTCCCCGCTTCATGACCGCCCGGGAACTGTTGCGCCGTCGCGACACCGACGACGCGCCGGTGAGCGCGCTGTTTGCGAGCATTGGCCACAAGCGCCTGTCGGACGACTACGTCGAGCGGACGTTGGGCCTGCCCCTGCATCTGCGCTTTGTCATCGAGAGCCGCATCGACGCTGGCGAAAGCGTTGGCCAACGTGAGCGTGGCGTGGTCGACGACACGCCGGGGAGCACGCCCGTCGCCGACCCGCTGGCGTCGCTGCCGTTCTATTCGCTGTGCAAGGGACTCTTTCTGCCCCTGAGCATGCTGCACCCCGAGCGGGTGGCCAGCATTTTTGGCATCGAGTCCCAAGCGCCTCCCGACGCCGCCGCCCGCGAGGAATTGCTGCGGACGTTTCTGGCCAAAGACCTTGGCCTCGACCTCGTGCAGAAGCTCTCGTGCATTCTTGGCGACGCTTTTCGCGGTCGCAAGAGCACCTTCAAGCGCGACAGCATGATCAGCCTGTTGTTGTCGACGACGCTGGTGCCGCGCCGCTCAATGATCGATCGGCTGGCGGTGGTTGGCGATGTCGCGGTGCTCTTTGCCGAGCAGCGGCCCTTCGGTCAGCTGGAGCCATCGCTGACGTCGTCAGAGGTGTTGGAAACCCTGCGCTTCCTGCCCGAGGCGCCGCGGCACAAGAAGCTGTCGGTGCTGCGCTCGCTGTTGGCGCGCATGGGCAAGCTCGAGGCCTATTTCCTCGCCAAGTTGCTGCTGCGCAAGGCCGGCTTCGGCTTTGACTACCAGGGGCCGTTGTTGGCCCGTTCCCTTGGCGAGTCCTTTGGCGCCGACCCCGACGACGTCGCCCACGCCGTCGCCCTGACCGACTACTTCACCGTCGCCACCATCTTGCAGACCGACGGCGCTGTCGGCCTCAAAAAGATCCGGCTGCAACCCCTGGTCGCCATCAAGCCGGCGTTGGCCTCGGGGGGCGTCGAAGACATCGAGCGCTATCCGGTGTGGGTCGAGCGCAAATACGACGGCATCCGCCTGATGCTGCACAAGTCCACCGACGTCACTGGCGCGTCGTTGGTCGGTGCTTTCACGCGGACGCGCGGTGATTGGCTGGAGCTCATCGCCGGCCTCGAGCAGAGCATCAAGCGCATTCCCTGCCGCGACTGCATCATCGATGGCGAGCTGCACGGCACGGTCTTTGGCGACGATGGTCCCCAGCCGGCCACCGTCTACGACGTCTACAGCCACTTGACCGGACAGCCGCAGCGGCCCGTCAGCCTGAAGTTTGCCGCCTTCGACGTCATCTACGAAAACGGCCGCGACCTCACCGGCGAACCCCTCGCCACCAGGCGGCAGCGTCTGCAGCAGCTGCTGATGCCGATGGCGATGATGCCGACACCGGTGCCCATCTCTGTCGTCGACGGCCAACTCGCCCAGACCAGGGACGACGTCAGCCGGCTGTTTCAGTTTTTCCGTGGCCAGGGCTACGAAGGCATCATCGCCAAGGACCTCCGTGGCACCTACCGCATCAACATGCGGGACCCGACCTGGGTGAAGCGCAAACCGCTCATCACGTTGGACCTGGTGCTGCTGGGCGGCGTGTTGGCGGTGACCACCAAGGAACGGACGGGCATGTTTGGCTCCTACGTCATCGGCGCCCGCCGCGACGACGGCAGCTTCGAAGACGTCGGCGACGTCGCCGGCCTCGACGTCGAACGGGACCGCGTCATCCAGGGTGAGATTGTCCGCGAGGGACTCATCACCGGCCGGCGCATCGAGC
>CAJBHN010000915.1 GCA_903952805.1 uncultured Myxococcales bacterium
AACGCGCTGGTGAAGCAGTACCAAAAGCTGTTTTCGATTGAGGGCGTGAAGCTGACCTTCACCGAGGAGGCTCTGCGAATCGCTGCCCGCGAGGCCATCAAGCGCAAGGCCGGGGCCCGCGGTCTGCGCGCCATCATGGAACGCGCCATGCTCGACATCATGTACGAGGTCCCCTACCTCGAGGGCATCACCGAGTGCCTCATCACCGAAGACGTCATCACCAAGGGGGCGGCGCCGACGTTGACCTTCGAGAAGAAGCAGTCCGCCTGAGTCCACGACGACGGTGACGATGGTGACGACGGTGACGACATGAAAACGGCGGCCTGGGCCGCCTTTTTCATGTCTGCTTTTTCGACACGAGAGCAAGAGAAGCGGCGGCCAGGGGCCGCCGTTTCTGCCAATCGTGTGTCGATCGGCCCCAGCCGTCAGAGGGTCTTCAGGTAGGCCACCAGGGCGCTGACGTCGTCGTCGCTGAGGTGGGAGCCCTTGCCCATGCGGTCGGTGCGCACGCTGCTGGCGACCATGTCTTCGAGGCTGCGGTACTTGCCGTCGTGGAAATACGGGGCCGAGCGGGCCAGGCCGTGGAGCACCGGGGTCTGGAAGCGGGCGATGTCGAGGGTGCTGGCCTGGCTGCCGATGTCGTGGGCGAGGTTGTCGGTGAAGTGGGCGCCGCTGTGACAGCCGGTGCAGCCCGTAGCCTCGCTCTCAAAGACCGCCTTGCCGCGCAGTTCAATGGCCGTCAGCGTCCCGGCAGCATCGGCCTTGGACGGCGCCTGCCGGATGGTGCCCAGGAAGGCCGAGATGGGCTCAAACTCCGCAGCGCTCATGCCTTCACCGCCCATGAAGGGCTTGACGGTCATGTCGTTGAGAGCGGCGACGGTGGGGACGTCTCCGGGCCAGTGGAACGGAGCGGTGTCGAGGATGTCGCCGCCGAGTTGGGGCGTGTTGCGGGGCCCAAACGTGAACTGCCAGGTCCGACCATCGGAGCGCCCATCGGGGTGGCAGGAGGCGCAGGAGACGGTGCCATTTTGGGAGATGCGCACATCGGTGGCGTCGTGGAACATCTTGCGACCCAGGCTGGCGTCGACGTCGAAGGCGTCCTCGACGATGACGAAGCTGCTGGCGGCGACCTCGGCGACCAGGCCGAATTCGGCGTCGTCGGTGGCGATGGCGACCTCGCGGCTGCTGTCGCTGCCGTCCTGGGCAAAACGGGTGGCGCTGCTGCGGTCGGCGACCGTGGGCAGGTCGATGTGGCTGATGCTGCCATCGAACTGGTTCCACACAAACGCGCTGTCGCCGCTGTGGCTGATGGCGACGCCGCTGGCGCCGTTGCCAAGGCGGGCCACGCCGATGACGTCAGAGGCGGTGCCCTTGAGATGACGACGAAGCAGCAGCGCGTTTTTGGTGCTCATGTTGACGACCAGCTGGCCACGGCCGCCGTCGAACAGGGCCAGCGCGACGGGGTTGGACAGCTGCAGGCCCGAGAAGCGGCTCTCGAAGGGATTGAGCACCGACGGCGGTGCTGCGGCCGTACCGAGGCCGAAGCCGGGCTCGGGAGCGGCGACGTCGCAGTTGACACAGCCGCCGCCCACCAGGAAATCGCTCTGAGCCGATTGGGGGACAATGACGAGGTCGTCGGTCGGGTCGACTTCGGTGACGCCCGGGACGACGGCGCCCAGCTGCGTGGGGCAGCCGGAGTAGCCGCAGGCGCCGTCGTCGACGAAGCCGTCGTCGACGGGGGGGGCGTCGCCGCCGATGGGCGCGCGTACGGTGTCGGCGTTGGCCTGGCTGTGGGCCACGAGGACGGTGCCGAAGTCGGGATCGACCGTGAGGCTGCGCAGGTGCTCGGGGATGAGCCGGGGGCCAGAGCCGTTGGCGGTGGTGACGTCGACGGTACGGGCGGTGCCAGCTTCGAGGTCCACGCGGGAAAACGTGCCGTCGGAGAGGTGCGCCACGTACAGGGAGCCGTCGTCGAGGAGTGCGACAGCGCGGGGGTCTGAGCCCTCCAGAGCAATGGTGCGCAGCACGCGGCCGGCGCTGACGTCGACGACGGCGACAGCATGGTCGCCAGCGAGGACGACGGCGACCACGCCAGCTTCGATCTGCACCAGGCCCATGGGCTCGGCGCCGACGGCGATGGTGCGCACGACGGTGCCGCGGTCGATGTCGACGACGGTGACGGTGTGGCCATAGCGCGAGGTCACGATGGCCTGGCGACCGGTGACGAGCAGGTGGCCAGGGGCGTCGCCGACGGCAATGCGCTGTTGCACTTCATGGGTGGCGCGGTCGACGACAAGGACTTCGTCGTGGTCCTCGGAGGCAACGACAATGAGCGCGTCGTCATCGGTCAGGGCGATGGGCCCAGACACCGGTGATTGGCCCGGTTCGATGCTGCGGGCCTCCGGCTCACAGCCCAGGGCGAGGGCGGCTGCCGCCAGCGAGAAAGAGACCAGGACCTTCTTCATATATGCCTCCAGCCGACGGTGGATCCCACCGGACCCCAACCCCGAAGCGCGATTCATGCCAATGCTACCCGATTGCCGGCTGGCGGTGTTCGCCGTGTCCGGCCGCCTTGCCGCGCGCTCGGGCGCTGCAGGGCTCCAAAAACGGCGCGGTCCTGCTGCGTCCACATCGCAGGGTCGGGATCGCAGCCGCCGCATCACGGTCGGTCTGCAGTCGGTGCGAGGCGTTGACGGTGCCGTTGACGGTGCTGTTGACAGACGATTGGCGTCTGATAGGAAACGTCCAGCAGGCGGCCCCATCGTCTAGCGGTCAGGACAGCAGCCTCTCACGTTGCGGACAGGAGTTCGATTCTCCTTGGGGTCACCAGCAAAACCGACGCTTTATGCGTCGGTTTTTTTTTGACGGTGGCCCGGTCGGTGGGCCGCTGCCTGGCGACCCCGGTGACCGGATCACCGGGACGACGACCGAGCCGCTGGTCAGGGGCCGTCGGGTTTGTTAGCCCACGGCTCGCGGCGACGTCGCCGCAGGAGGTCCACGATGGGACGTTTTCTCCCCACGATCGGTGCCGGTGCGTCTGCTGACAAAGCGGGCACGCCCGAGTGGCTGTTGACCCGCATCGTCGATTGGGGGCGCGAAAACTCCATCTGGCCGGTGTCGTTCGGCCTCGCGTGTTGCGCCATCGAGATGATGGCCACCGGCGGCAGCAAGTTTGACATCAGCCGCTTCGGTTCCGAGCTGTTTCGTGCATCGCCCCGTCAGGCCGATCTCATGATTGTGTCTGGTCGCGTGAGCCAGAAGATGGCTCCGGTGCTGCGCGAGGTCTACGACCAGATGCCCGAGCCCAAATGGGTCATCGCCATGGGCGACTGCGCTGCCTGCGGCGGCATCTTCAACAACTACGCCGTCATCCAGGGCGTGGACCGCATCGTCCCCGTCGACATGTATGTCCCGGGTTGTCCGCCCCGCCCTGAAGCCCTCCTCGACGGCATCATCAAGCTGCAGGACCGCATCAAGGCCGGCCATGGTCGCAAGGAAAAGGGGACCTACCGGGACCCCAGGCCTGAGTCCCCCGTCTTTTACAGCGAGCTTGAAAAGGGTGGTGCCAACGACGCTCTGGCGCACGACCAAAAGCCGACCAAGGGCTGACGTGCCTGCCGCCGATCGATGATCGTCCGCGACAAAAACCCCGATACAAAAACACCGCCTTTCGGCGGTGTTTTTGTGTCGGGTTTGTAGCGGGCGAGCGTGGTCTCAGGCGCGGCTGAGGGTCCCCGTCGACGGCGGCGGCGGGGCCGGGGCATCGGGGGAGCCCATGACAATCAACGGCGACTCCTTGCGCAAGACGGCGGCTTCGTTGACGACGATCTCCTTCACGCCCTTTTGGCTGGGGATGTCGAACATGACGTCGAGCATCGTCGACTCCAGGATCGAGCGCAGGCCGCGAGCGCCGGTGTTGCGCTTGATGGCCTCTGACGCGACCACTTTGAGAGCGTCATCGGTGAAGCGCAGGGAGACGCCGTCGAGCTCCAGCATGCGACGGTACTGCTTGACCAGCGCGTTCTTGGGGCGGGTGAGGATGTTGATCAAGGCCTCGTCGTCGAGGTCTTCGAGGCAGGCCACCACCGGCAGGCGGCCGATCAGCTCGGGGATGATGCCGAATTTCAGCAGGTCTTCGGGCTGGACGTCGGCGAGGATTTCGCCCTGGCGCCGCTTGGTCTTGTTCGCGCTCTGTTCGGCGCCAAAGCCGATGGACTTCTTGCCGACGCGCTTCTCGATGATGGACTCAAGGCCGGAGAAGGCGCCGCCGCAGATGAACAGGATGTTGCTGGTGTCGACCTGGAGGAACTCCTGCTGGGGGTGCTTGCGACCGCCCTTGGGAGGCACGTTGCAGTTGGTTCCCTCGACGATTTTCAGCAGGGCTTGCTGCACGCCCTCGCCAGAGACGTCGCGGGTGATGGACGGATTTTCGCCCTTGCGGGCAATCTTGTCGATCTCGTCGATGTAGACGATGCCGCGCTGGGCCTTTTCGATGTCGCCGTCGGCTGCCGCCAGCAGATTCACGATGATGTTTTCGACGTCTTCGCCAACGTAGCCGGCTTCGGTCAGCGTCGTGGCGTCGGCGATCGTGAAGGGCACCTTGAGGATGCGGGCCAGCGTCTGCGCCAACAGGGTCTTGCCCGAGCCGGTGGGGCCAACGAGCAGGATGTTTGATTTCTGCAGTTCGACGTCGTCGGTGTCGGTCGCCGAGTAGATGCGCTTGTAGTGGTTGTGGACAGCGACCGAGAGGGTCTTTTTGGCCCGCTCCTGACCGATGACGTAGTCGTCGAGGACGGCTTTGATTTCCGACGGCTTCAGCATCACCGGCGAACCGCTCACGGGGGTGTCAGCTTCGGCCTCGACCTCTTCGGCGATGATGTCGTTGCACAGGCCAATGCACTCTTCGCAGATGTAGACACCTGCCGGACCGGCCACGAGCTTCTTCACCTCTTTCTGGGACTTGCCGCAGAAAGAGCATCGCAACGGACTGTCATCTCGACGGGTGGCCATGTGTCACTCCAAGTGCACCCGTGTAGCAACTTCTGTGGTTGGAACCCAAGAAGCATCGGAACGTCGATGCCGGCGGTGGACCACAGCGGCGTTGGTGCAGCTTCCCGTCGCCGGCTGGCGTGTGCTGCTGTCGGCCGGTGCCACGACGTCAGCTACGCCCGTCAGCCATGCCCGTCAGTCGCGCGACCACTGCTTGATGGCGGCGACGTCAAACAGCGGCGTGCCGGGTGGCTGCTTCTGCAGGTCGAGGAGGTGGTCGTCGAAGCCCCAGTCACGGCGCGGTGGGCGACGGCCAATCGATCCATTGGCGTCGCGGAAGCGCCATGAGGTGTAGACCCGGTTGTGGCCGATCACGAGGCTGCCGCGGATGATGGCGGGACAGGCCGTGCTGAAGGTGCCGGTCCCCTGGCAGTTGGCGGTGGAACCGCTGCTCCAGTCTTCGAGGGCGCGGGGGTAGTTGTGGATGCCGCCGCTTTGGGCGCCAGCGACCGACATGCCCCAGCCAGACACCATCTCCATGTAGTAACGGGTCACCATCGCGGGGCGGTCCTGCTGGCCGTTGGAGCGGGCCCAGCGCGCGTTGGCGTCGTCCCAGGCGTTGGACAACGGATGCACCACGTCGCCGCCGATGAGGACCGGCACCCAGGGTCGATTGTTGTCGCTCGGGTCGGCCCAGGCATCAGACGTGATGTTGACGTCGCCGACGACGTAGACGGGCAGGTTGGAGATGATCGAAATGCCCCGGGGCAGTTGGCCGACGGCGGCGGCACTCAAGACCGGTGCACCCGGGAAGGCCGGAATGAAGCTCGCCTCGGCCACCTCGGGGGCCGCCGTCGGCGCGGTGTTGCTGTTGACCCGGCGAGCATTGATGATTCGGATGCCGTTGATGCGCGTAAAGGTGCGGTCGTCGCCGCAGTCGGGGCGGACGAATTCGTAGCCCCCCGTCGTCAGGGTGTCGGTGGCGCCCGGAGGGCCATCGCTGCACAGCGGATACGGCAGCGCCGCCACTTCGTCGTCGCGGGCTTCCTGGTAGTCGGCGCCGGTGGTGGCGCGGTCGACGAGGATGGGCAGGGCCGCACCGCTGACCCAGGCCCCGTCGTCGGCGGCGGCGCCGGAGGCGGCGTTTTCGTCGTGGCGCTTGCGGGGGCTGGCCGCCAGGCCACTGTCCTTCAGGTGGTCGGCGTGGTTGACCTCCGGCACCTGGGGAGCACCAGCGATGTCGTGGCGTCGCCCGGGAATCGGCAGCTGGGCCGGCGTGCTGGTACCGCCACTTTCGCCGTAGCCGTCCTCGGAGCCAGGGTAGGGGGCCGCCAGGTAGACGATGCCATTGAAAGGCCGGCCCATGAAGGCGCCACAGCTCGGCACGTCGGGTGCGCAGAAGTACGAGCCCAACTCACCCGGCGTCCTGTCGCCCAGCGCCTCCTGAAAGGCCGCCAGGTCGACGTTCATGGGCAAGATGTTGCCTCGCCGCCGGTCTTTCGCGAGCGTCGTGCAACTGCCGTCATCGTCGTCGTCGGCGGTGCCGCAGGCCTCGAGCTCGGCGAAGCCGTCGCGGAAGCCGCTGCGCGTGGCCGCCAGCAACGCCGCCGCCTGCGTCGGTGCCGGTGCCGCCGGCGAACCCACGGCTGTCGTGCATGGGTTCCCCGCGGGAGCGCCGACGGCCAGGGCGTCAAGCATGCCCACGGCGGGCACGTCGGTGCCGTCCCAGGGTTCACACCAACTCTGGCGGCCGTCATCTTCGAGGGTTCGGACACCGGGGCGCCAGACGGCGGCGTGCTGCCCGGCACTGGCGTCGCGAAAGAGGGCGCCGTAGCTGACAACGGCGGTCTGAGTGAACTTGGCACCCACCGGCCTCAGGGTTGCCGCCACCGTGTTGTCCTGGTCACGGCTCAGCTTGTCGTTGCCGATTTGGACGCCGTAATACGAAAAGCGCTGGGGCACCCGGCTCGCCCAGGCGCTGTTGAGGGTCTGCGCCAGGCCGTCGGTGTCCTGCTGGCCAATGTTGGTCGAGCTGGTGCGAAATTCTTCGTCGTCCTCTTCGTCGTGGACGCCGTGGTCGGACCAAATGATGACCCCGGGCCAGCTGTCGGCGTTGGCGGGATCTTTCAGATACCACGCGCCGTTGATGATGCGGATGTCGGCCTTGTGGGCGAACTTTTGCTCGCGAATTTCTGGCGTGTCGTCGGGACTGACCGGATCGACCAACAAGCGCGAATTGCTGAACTGACGCGGCACGCCGTCGACGGTCAGGGCCGTGGTGTTGGGGATGCGGGTGTTGGCCGCGGTGAAGCCCTGCTGGACCCGCGGGTTGCCAACGATGGGCAACTGCAGGCGCGGTACGCCGTGGGCGTGGTCCTGGGCATTGCCGTTGGCGTAGTCGGCGAGGGCCTGGCTGGCCCAGGTCGCCGTGCGCCGAAACGCCGTGAAGTGGGTGTCGTTGGTCATGGTCGGGTTGGTGACGTTGGCGATGCGGACGTTGGCGGCGGTGCAGGGCAGGGCGGTGCACAGGG
>CAJBHN010000916.1 GCA_903952805.1 uncultured Myxococcales bacterium
AACTCGGGGATCAAACCAAAGCGGGTGAGGTCCTCGGTGGTGATGTCACGCAAGACCTCGCCCAGGCGCTTCTCCTTGCGCGAGGGACCATCCGAGTTGGCGGCGCCGAAGCCGATGGCGCGGTTGCCGGTGCGGCGCTCAATGATCTGCTCGATGCCGACAAAGGCGCCACCGACGATGAAGAGGATGTTGCTGGTGTCGACCTGGATGGTGGACTCCTGCTGCCCGTACTTCTTGGCGCCACGCGGTGTCACGTTGCACTTGGTGCCCTCGATGAGCTTCAACAACCCTTGCTGCACACCCTCACCCGATACGTCGCGGGTCGCCGAGGGGCCGTCGCCGCGGCGGGCGATCTTGTCGATTTCGTCGAGGTAGATGATGCCTCGTTCACAGCGCTCAACATCGTTGTCGGCGGCGGCCAACAGATTTTGGATGATGCTCTCGACGTCTTCGCCGACGTACCCGGCTTCCGTCAGCGTCGTCGCATCGGCGACCGTGAAGGGCACCTTGAGCAGGCGCGCCAGGCTTTGGGCCAGCAAGGTCTTGCCCGTCCCCGTGGGGCCGACGATCAAGACGTTGGACTTGCTCAGTTCCGTGGTGTCGCCCTTGGGACCCTTGCCCTGAGCCGCCACCCGGGCATTGATGCGCTTGTAGTGGTTGTACACCGCCACCGAGAGCACCTTTTTGGCGTGCTCCTGGCCGATGACGTAGCGGTCGAGGAAGTCTCGGACCTCGTGGGGCGTCGGCAGCTGCAACTGCTCATGCTGGGTCCGCTCGGCAGCGTCCTCGGCGATGATGTCGTTGCACAGGTGGATGCACTCATCGCAGATGTACACCGTCGGCCCAGCGATGAGCTTCTTCACCTCTCGCTGGTTCTTGCCGCAAAAGGAACATTGGAGGTTCGAGCCGGAGTCTCGTCGAGTGGGCATACGTGCTTGTTTTCGCCTCAAGTGGTCCCAAACGCAACATCACGACGTCATTATTGACCGATTCCGGGCCGAATCAGGGCGGATCAGGGCGGATCAGGCTGCAACGCCCTGTCCTCCTGATGACACGCTGCGACGTCGCCCCGGGCCACGTCGCCGTCACAGCGTGCCGCTGCCCCTCAGGCTCTCGCTGCGAAGCTGCCGAAGACGACGCTGTCGACGATCGGGCGGCGCTGGTTGGGGGTCTCACCCGCCCGCTGCCAGTCGGCGGTCAACAAGGCGGGGTCACCGGGCAAGCCGACGGCGACCACGGCCAGGACGTCGAGCTCGGCTGCTGCGCCCACGGCGGCCTTGGTGGCGACGTGGTCAAAGCCCTCCATGGCGTGGACCACCAGGCCTTGGTGAGCCCCCTGCAGCGCGAGGGACATCCAGGCGGCGCCGGCATCGAAGGCGGCCAGGCGGCTGGGGCTCCTGGTGCCGTCGGCGGCGGTGCGGAGGGTGTCGGTGACGATGACGATGAGGGCGGCGGCCCTCGCCGTCCACGGTTGGTTGCCGGCCGCCAACAGGCCGTGGAGCGTGGCGAAGCTCGGATCGCCCTGCTCGCAGACCACGAAGCGCCACGGTTGACCATTGGCCGACGACGGCGCCCAGCGAGCGGCCTCCAACAGGCGCATCAGCTCTTCGCGGGGCAACGGCGCCCCCGACATGGCCCGAGGCGAGTGACGACGGAGAAAGATGGGGTCGATGGCGTGGTCGGCGGTGCGGTGTGTCATGGCGCGCGTATAGCAAGTGGGGGCCCCGATCCCCAAGGCGCTCGGCAGCAGCACCGCCGTCACCAGCGACGGAGAGGGTCCGGCGTCACTCGGCGCGGTAAACCACCTCGCCGACGGCTTCTTCAGCGACGCTGGCGGCGGCCCTGTCGGCCTGCAGGGAATTGACCTCGGCCTCGAGGTCGCGAAAGCGGTACAGCCCCCTGCCCTCGGCCATGGCGTCCATGTCGACGTCGCCACCAAGAGCGACGACGGCCGCGATGAGTTCCTGGTCGTCAGGGGCTTTGCCGGTGGCCTTCCGCCAGGCCTGCTTGAGGCGGTCCTCGCGCACGCCGGCGACGGCTTCGCCCCTGGCGGCAGCATCGGTCATGGTCTGAAAAACGGTTTTCAAGACCTCGGCCCGGGCGTTGTCGTCGGCGACGGCCCTTTCCTTCTGCCCGTGGCGCAGCATGCGCAGGGCGGGCAGCGCAAACAGCACCAATGAAAACACCAGGGGCACCAGCCCGAGCACGACGGGAACCCCGCCGTAGGGCAGCGGCTCGACGGGAATCACAGAATTCCAGTGTTGAAACAGATGGACCAGCCGCTCGACCGTCATATTCAGGCTGAGGGCGACGGTGGCCATGACGACGTTGAAGGCATTGACGGCGCCCACGAGGAAATTGGCGCCGACGGCATTGCCGGTGACCGGCGGAGCGACCTTTTTGCGGTCCCACGACGGCGGGGGCGCGGTGGCTGCGGTGTCGCCGGCGGTCTTGCGCAATTTCTCGAAGCGATAGGTGATGGCGCCGTTGTCGTCGACGTCGACCTCGCCCTCGAAGTCCAACAGCAAGCGGGCGATCAAGGGGTCGGCCTCTTCGCGCGGCAGGCCGGTGACCCGCATGACGTCGAGCAGGCCGATGCGGCCCTGTTTGGCGCGGATCTGGGCGACCAGCCTCTTCTTGTGCACCTCGATGGGCATCGGCGGATCGGCCTCGGGACCAAAGACGAAGCGATTGACCTTCTCGTAAAAGGGGACCTCTTCGGCGTCGACGTCGTCGTCCTCCTGGATGGTGACCATCTGACCAAAGCGGCGCACCTGGCGACTGCGTTGACCACGCCCACGCTGGGGTCGTCGCTCGTCGTAGATGCTGCCGTCCCACACGTTGCGGCGGGCCATGGGCGAAAACGGATGGAAGGTCCAATAGAGGGCCTCAAAGAGCACCCGCAGCACGACGCCAAGGGCGTTACCCGCGCCGCGATCGCTATCGCTCTTGCCACCAAACATCAGGGCCAGGGCCAGCGCGACAAAGACGACGGCGTAGCCAACCATGACGATGCTGACCCAGGCCCGCACGACGAATTTGCCGACGCCAACGACGACGCGCTTGACCCGGTCGACCGCACGCAGGAACCACGGCTTCTTCGTCAGCGGCAGCGACAACCCGTACGGAAAGCGAAAGAGCAATTCCCCCTGATCCGTCGCCGACAACGTGCCGCGAAACTGCGTCGACAGCTGGTGCAGCCCCCTCTCGGCATCATCGAGGGACAGCCCCGAGCGGGCGGCAGCGTCGGCCACGGTCAACTGGGCACGGGCAGGCAGGCCCTGCAGGGCCACCTCAAGCATGGCCCCGGCTTCCTCGGGGGTTTTGACGAAAACGCGATCCATTTCGGATGGATACGCACCGATCGGGCCGGCGTCGACCCCGGCGGACGCGAGGCCAAGCGATTCCAGACTGGCCCGGCGTTTGGAACTGCCGATGCCCTATCATCGGTTCATGGCGCCCACCGTCCCCCAAAGCCCCACCGCTTCACCCGCCCCGGCTCCACTTCCAGCAGCCAGTGACGCCGTCGACACCGTTCGCTGGCTGCTCTTCGCTGCGGCCACCTCGGTGCCAGCCGTGATCCTGGCCGGCGCCGCCGGCGCAAGCCTGACTGGCGGCGATGTCCGCGCCGCCGCCGCCGTCGGCCTGCTGGGGGCCGTCGTGGTGCCCTTGAGCCTGGCCGTGGTGTCCATGCGCGGGCAGCCCAGGGCCGCCCCCCGCACCCTGCGCAGCTTGGCGGGCCTGCAGGCCGTGTCGTTGGCTGGGGCCATGTTTTTCGCGGGAGCCCCCACCGCCAGGGCCCTCGCCATCCATGGCAGCTGGCCGGTGGCCCTGGTGGGAGGCGATGTCGACGTCGCCAACGACCTCATGGCCACGGTGGCGGCCATGATTCATGCGCCCGAACA
>CAJBHN010000917.1 GCA_903952805.1 uncultured Myxococcales bacterium
CACCTCGAAGCGGAAAACGACGGTGCCGGTGACCAGGGCGCCATTGAGCTCAAGCTTGCCGGCGTAGGGGATGACGATGCCAGATGCGCCACCAAGCGCGGCGTGGGCCGGCGTGCCCACGACGGCCAACACCGTCGAGGCGAGAGCACAGAGGGTCAAAAGAGAATATCGATTCATCGGGAGTCTCCGCAGCAGAATGATGAAGGTTTGTTGCGAGCCAAATGAAGCGCGCCCTCATGCTCCGCGCCCACGAGCTGTTCGATGATCGGCCCTGCGATGCGACACCACGGCCAACTCCCCGCAATGCCAGAACGCCGGCAACGCTCGCCGACCATGCAGCTACGGCCCCAGCCGCGCGCAGAGCATGTTGATCGTGTTGGCAGCCTGTTGGTCGCACTCCGCGTACCAACCGCCCAAAAATGGAAGGCTCGCAGTGACCTTCCTGCCGCCGCTGCTGCAGATCGGGCCGCCAGCGATGGCAACGAATCCGGCCCCGTCGCAGGCGCACACCGTGGTGTTGCTGCATGACTTCGACGTCAGGCCCACTGAGGTCCTGCCGCTGACAGCGAGGTCTCCGGTAATGGTCGTCGCGCCCGCGCTCAACGCCCCGGTCACCGCCGCCGTATTGGCCGTCAGCGCGCCGGTCACCGCGGCTGACGCTGCGCTGAGCGCACCGGTCACCGCGAAATCCCCCTTGCCACTCGTCGCCGCCGCCACGACCGGCGGGACCCGCTGCTTACCGAGCAAGACGAGGGCCGTGCCCGACCGGGCCACGCGAACCACCAGGTGGACGTCGTTGCCCTTGACGCACGATTCCTTGGCGACGGGGATGTCGATGGAGACCGCGAATTCACCATTGGTGACCGGGATGTTGGAACGCGTGAAGACGCAGTCGACCGGCGCCGTCCCCTCCGCATCGGGGGCCACGCCGAATTCGAAGTCGACAGTGCCAGTGACCAGGGCGCCGTCGAGCTCAAGCTTGCCGGCGTAGGGGATGACAATGCCCGACGGGCCGCCAAGGGCCGCGTACGCCGGCGTACCCGCCAGGGCCAGGATCATCGAGGTGAGCAAAGAAACGAGGGTAATGGTTCGATTCATCAGGCTTCTCCGATGCCGGGGACAGGTGGCCAGTCACAAGCGCTGTTTGGGTGAGTGCTCGATCGAGCGAGCGTCGTGGCGAGCGCCGACGCCACGTTGAGGTCCGGGGTGGCTCAGCGAAAACGAGCACACCCAATCGTGATGGAATTGGGAGTAGCGTTACCACTACACCCCGCTTTCCAGCGGTTGATGAGTGGATTATCCCCCGTGCTCGCAGAGAAGCTGGAGGTGATCGCGTTGGATCCACAGTCGACGCCACCGAACACAATCGTGCTGCCGTCGGGCGGGCACAAGCACTCCCTGGTGCTGTTGCAGGTCAGATACTGAAAACCCACCAGGGCGAAGCCGCTGACGGTGAGGTTCCCCGTCACAGTCGTCGCGCCCGCGCTCAACGCCCCGGTCACCGCCGCCGTATTGGCCGTCAGCGCGCCGGTCACAGCGGCCGTGTTGGCCGTCAACGCGCCGGTCACCGCCGCGGTCGTGGCCGTCAGCGCGCCGGTCACAGCGAAATCCCCCTTGCCACTCGTCGCCGCCGCCACGACCGGCGTCACCCGCTGCGTGCCGAGCAGGACGAGGGGCGCCGTGTCCGGAGCCGAACGGCGCACGCGAACCACCAGGTGGACGTCCTTGCCCTTGACGCACGATTCCTTGTCGACGGGGATGGCGATGGAGACCGCGAATTCGCCGTTGGTGACCGGGATGGTGGGGAGCGGGAAAACGCAGTTGACCGGCGTGGTCGGCGCCGGCGTCGCCGCATCGGGGGCCACGCCGAATTCGAAGTCGACGTTGCCGGTGACCAGCGCGCCATTGAGCTCAAGCTTGCCGGCGTAGGGGATGACGATGCCCGAAG
>CAJBHN010000918.1 GCA_903952805.1 uncultured Myxococcales bacterium
GACGCGGCACGCCGTCGACGGTCAGGGCCGTGGTGTTGGGGATGCGGGTGTTGGCCGCGGTGAAGCCCTGCTGGACCTGCGGGCTGCCGACGATGGGCAACTGCAGGCGCGGGACGCCGTGGGCCCGGTCCTGGGCGTTGCCGTTGGCGTAGTCGGCGAGGGCCTGGGTGGCCCAGGTCGCCGTGCGCCGAAACGCCGTGAAGTCGTCGTCGTCGGTCATGGTCGGGTTGGTGACGTTGGCGATCCGGACGTTGGCGGCGGTGCAGGGCAGGGCGGTGCACAGGGTGCCGTGGGTGGCGCCCATGGTGCTGATCGTGCCGGCGGCGGTCACCCGCTGTAGTCGCAGGGCGGCGCCGTCGCCGAGGCCGACATCGCCGTTGGCATGCATGCGTCCCGAGGCTCGCATCATCGGACCGGGGTGCCAGTCGGTGTAGGCGCTGTCGCTGAACAAAAAGAACTGGAACATCGCGATCTTGCCCAGGGTCATCGACTGACGGGTCGCGCAGCGAAAGCCCGTGGTGGCGCGGTGCTCGGCGACGATGCTCATCTCGAAGGTGTCCTGGCGGGCGTTCATCCCCTCGAAGGGACCATTGGGCAGGGGCCCGACGACGCGCTCATTGCAGCGGCCGCTGACACAAGTGCCAGCGGGACAGTCGACGTTGCTGGTGCAGCGGCTGCCGGCGGCCATCGCCAACTCGATGATCTTGAATCCGGTCGGCGTGATGAGAGGCAGCGCGGATGTACCGGTTCCGGCGGGGGCCTCGGTCAAGCGCGTGAACGTCGCCGTCGCCCCCGTTTCGCAGGCGCCGTTGTTGGGGATCAGCGCGGTGTCCGCCGACGTCGCGCAGCAGCCACCGCCCCCCTCGGTGCAGACCGCGGTGATCATGCCGGGTGTCGTTGGCGCCGCCGTCGTCAGGTAGCTCTGGGCGAGCACGGTGGCCGCCCGGCCGATGCCGTCGCAGGCGTAGAACACCCGCCGTCGCTCCAGCAATGACCCCGTCGTGTTGGCCGAGCCCTCCTGGTACACAAACAGCGTGCCCAGGCCGACGCTCAACAGGGCCAACACCAGGAGGACCAGGATCAAGGCGTAGCCGCGGTGCTGTCGAGTGGGGGTCATGGGCACCTCGGTCAAAAGAAGATGAAGAGGTTGCGCAGCGCGGCCTTGCCCATCGCGCCGCGCAGGTACAGCCGATTCCCCCGGATGGTGGTGCCGCCGACAATTTGCGCCGACGATTGGTAGTCCGGATCGGTCAAGGGGACGCCGACGATGACGCCGACGCCCACCATGCGGATGGCTTCGGGGGCGAAGCTGCTGACAGCGTCTGCGGCCGCGTTGAACAGCCACTCGTCGGTGGCGCTGCCGGTGTCGGCGATGCGGCCGTCGAGTTCGCGATCAAAGCCCAGCTGCACCTGGAAGTCGTAGACGTCGCTGGCGATGCGCGACACCTCGCCGCGACTGAGCGTGACGTCGCCGCCGTTGAAGCCGTCTTTTTCCTCGAACTCCATCAGGTCTCGCGTTCGGGTGAGAAACACGGTCTTGATTCTGGCGGCGACGATGGTGCCGTTGTTGAAATGGCCGATCCCCTCGGGGTTGACATCGATGGGGGCAAGGGGCCCGGCTGCCCATTTGGCGGTGCACGTCGTCGGCTCGAATTCGGACAGGGAAATCTGCCGGTGTCTGGCCCCGGCCAACACGTAGGCGTGGGCCTTGTCGGGACGACCCCTGATATTGCCATTGGCCAACAGGGTGCTGAGACAACAGGAGGCGCCTGTACCGGTGCTGGCGACCGTGGTGCCGTTGATGGCGGTCACCCGGCAGGTGGGGGCATTGGCGATGAGGCTGGCGAAGGTCACCCGGTCAGGTTGCACGCCAGTGGTCGACAGCGGCGGCGCAAAACTTGACGTGCGGGTGGACGCGGTGCCGCCGTCTTCGACCCACAGGGCCATCCACGGCCGGATTGGTCCGCCGCCGACGCCTTGCAGATCAGACACCATCAGGTCGATGAGGCTCTTGGCGTTGTCGCTGGCGACGGACTCCGACTGCAGCAGCACCAACTGGCGATTGAGGCCAGCGAAGGCACCGATGGCAGCGATGCTGATGATGCCCGCCATCGCCGACGCCACCGCCAATTCGATCAAGCTGAAGGCGCGCCGCATGTCAGTTCCTCTGCGTAGAAAACGAGATGGAGCGGGTGGTTCCACGCTCGTTCCACGCGGTCTCCACCGTCACGATCCGGACGTTGGCGACGCCGCTGGGCGCGGTCCGCCAGGTGACCCGGTAGCGACAATTCGGCAGCGCTGACGGCAGTCCGGTGGTGGTGGTCGGGCATACGGCGGTGCTCGGCGCGGGAAAGCCGCGTGCATCAAACCATTGGGGGCCGAACCTCACGCCGGCCTGCAGTTCGGCGTCGGTGGCGGACCGGATCAACAGCTCTTCCAACTTGCCCTCGGTGAGGTGGATGCCATGGGTCGTGTGCCGTTGGTGCTCAAAAAGGTTCGCGCCACCAGCAAACGCCGAGAACGTGGCGGCCAGCCCAACGCCAAAGATGGCCGCCGCCGCCATGACCTCAATCAGTGAAAAATCGCGGACGTGGCTCACAGGGACCCCAGCGCGTTGAGTTCGTCCATGGCGACGGACCGACGGGGGTCGGTCAGCGGCGTCTGCTGGACGAACTCGTCGTAATCCCGTCGAGCAGCCTCGCTTTGGCGCAGCTTGACCCGCGCTCGCGCTCGCATCAGCAGGCCATCGAGGGCGAGTTCGGCCGGCGGCACCGATGCCAGCAGCGCGTTGACGTCGACGACCACCTTCATGAAGTCGCCGGCGTTGTAGTGCACGACCGCGTCGGCGTGAAAGTTCGCCTGTCGCCGCGCGACGTCATTGCGTTCGATGGCGCCAATGGCGGCCGTGTTGTCGCCCAGCACCATTTGCGTGGCATCGATGGAAGCCTCGACCGTCCTCATGGTCAGGCGGGCGATACCTGCCAGGACCAGGAGGAAGGCACCCACCACGGTCAAGGGGCGTCCCCAGCTGCCCCACAGGTCGCGAGCCGTCTCCAGGAGGGAACCGGTGCCACCAGCTGGTTCAGGCGTCATCTGGCGTTGCCTGGCGGCCGCCTCGATGCGCGCACGGGCCGCGGACGCCTTGCTGGTGTCGGCATCGACAGGTGTCGTTGGTTCCACGAGGCGTTGCACGAGTGCTGTGGCCGGTGGTTCCCGCGATGCCGTGGGTGCAGGAACCGTGGGGGCCTGCACCGATGGCAGAGGCTGTTGAAGAAGCAGGGCCCTTTCCTTGCGCGAATCCGACGCCGACGCCCAGCCACCGGTGCGCACGCCGGCGAGGATGTCGCGGGTCGGGAGGCGGCCATCGGGTCCAACGGCGGGCACCGGGACACCGACCACGCAGACTTCAAGTTGATGGAGCGCGTGGCTGTCGTTTGGACGCAGACGCAAGTAGCGCCGCATATAGACGACGAACTGATGAATCTCGCCGCGCGCACGGTACAGGTCGGCGACCCGCTTGACGGGGCCCGCCTGATTGGGGCCCGTCGACAGGACCTGTTTGGCCCGCAGCAGGTCGTCGTCGTCTGGCGCGCCGAAGCCAAGGTTGGCGCGCCCGCTGACCAGCTGCAGACGCGCGCGGATGGCATCGGTCGGTGTCAGCAGCGACGCCCGATACAGGGCAAGACCTGCCGCCGGCAGGTTGGCGTCGCCTCCCAACATCAGCCATTCGGCGCGCGCCACCTCCAGCTCGGCGCGCTCCACGGTGAGCATGGCGCAGGTCCCGATGGGATCGTTCAGAAACAACGGCAGCAGCCCCGGATGCACGGCCTCGACATAGTCGAGGTAGGGCTGAAGGGCGGCGACGGCTTCGGCGGCGCTGCGGACCCGGTTGGCCGGATTGCGCGCCGTCAGCATGTCGATCACGACTTCGACGGCCCCGGGGACGGTGGCGTCCTGGGCGAAGATCGACGGCAAGGGTTCGGAAGCGATGCGCAACAACGCTGCCGCCGGGGAGTCTTCGGCATAGGGATTGGCGCCGATCAACATCTCGTAGCAGGAGACACCGACCGCATAGAGGTCCATGCGTTCGTCGACGTCACGGCCAATGGCCTGTTCGGGGCTCATGTAGGCGGGGGTGCCGACGAGAAAGCCGGTTTCGGTGACGGTGGCGTCGTCGCTGCCTTTGGCGATGCCGAAGTCGACGAGCTTCAAAACACCCGTCGATGTGACCATGACGTTGGCGGGCTTGACGTCGCGATGCAGGATGCCTGCGTCATGGGCGGCCCCCAGCGCCCTCAACAATTGGGCGGTCAGCAGGGCTGCGATTTGGGGCGGAAAGCGCGTGGCCGAATTCAGCAGGTCCCGAACGCTGCCGCCGTCGATCAGCTCCATGGCCAGCCACAGGGTCTTGTCTTCTTCGCCAAATGCCAGGACGCGACAGATATTGGGGTGGTTCAGCTGGCTGGCGGCGCGCACCTCGCGACGGAAGCGCACGAGGTACTTGGGATCGGCGATGAGCTCGCCGTGGATGATCTTCAGCGCGACCTTCTGTCCCGTCGTCCGCCAGGTGGCGGCGTACACGACGGCGTTGCCTCCACGACCGAGTTCATGATGCCGGTCAAAGTCCGCCAACGTCGGCGGCATCGACGTGGTCGGCGCCGTTGGAGGCTCCATGGAGCCCCAGAGCTGGTGGGTGGACATCGACGTCATCGGCGCTCACGGGTCGGGAATGGCATCACGGCGACGTCAGGGGGCGAATGGCAGCGCTGCATCGACCGCGGTCGAATCGCCGCTGAGGACGCGGCGCACCAGCGTTTCTTCATTGATCGTGGTCTTGTCGATGCGCAGGGCACGCCGGGACATGCGTTTGGGGCGAGCGCCGAACTCGATTTCCATGGTCAACGGGGCCTGCGGAAGGCCCACGCCCTCAGAGGATGAATTCACGCTACCCGCCTGCGGAAGGCCCACGCGAGTGATGTTGCCGTGGTCTTGCAGCTCGCCGCGCTCGTTGAAGCAGGCCTTGGCCTGGTTCATCTCGAGACGGGCAAACTTGAATTCGACGGTCCTGGCCGCTCCTTCGGGCTTGGTGCAGTCGCGGGGGTCGGTGGGCTGGAACGTGACGGTGTGGTTGGGGTTGGTGTCGGAGCTTGGGTGGGTCGTGATCTGCAGCCCCCGCATGCGTTCCTTTGCGGTGCGGTGCTCGGCCCGAATGTCCTGCAGCAGGGCCTGGGCCTCGGACTTGGCCCGCGCGTCGGCGACCTGCTCAGACATCGCAAACATGGCCATGCTGCCAGAGATACCAACCACCGCCACGACGACCATCACTTCGACCAGACTGAACGCGCGCTGCTTCATCATCTTGACCTCCGACCAACCGAGTGTGGTCCCCGTGTGACCCCGAGGCGAGGACAAGAATGCCCGTGAGACAGCCGTCAACGCCAACAACGTGCGCCAGATCACCCCGGCGGAGCAGCGGACGCCTTTTCGCTGCTCCGACGTTCGCCGGTTGAGGGGCTGGTCAGCCGCGCCAAAACTCGACTTCATGCCACAGCGGCGCCAATGAGCCGCCCCACGGCCCGCGGTAGAGATCAAGCAGGTACTCGGCGTACGTCTTGCCTGAGGACACGGTCGCCTCCAGCGGAGCCAGGAAGACGCTTTCGTCTTGCCCGCGCGCGTTGAGGCAGTTCAAGCGCTGCAGGCCGCCACGGGCGATGTCGAGGAGCTCCTGGCACATCGCCAAGACCCCGCGCCCCCGGTAGGTCGCGGCGAAGCCGACGACGGCGACGCTGGCACGCAGGGTGCTGAGTTCGGCGCCAGTCGGGGCGTCCATCAGCGCCCGAGCGGCGTCTCTGGCCTCGTGGTCGTAGAGCAGCCCCTTGTACAGCGCAGGCAGGGCGCTGACCCTGTCGGCTGGTCCACAATCCGCCGAGCGGACCTCGAGGACGCGCTTCATGCGAACCTCGGGGAAAATCGTCGTCAGGTGGTCGTCCCAGTCGCGCATCGTCGCCTTGACCCGGCGGCCGTCGACATCGAGGCCTTCGGTCATGAAGGTGCGAAACGACGCACCAGCGACGTCGTGGTGGTGGCCATCGCGCCGCACGAAATACATCGGCACCGACAACACCCAGTCGACGTAGCGCTCGTACGAGAAGTCTTGGTCGAGGATGGCCTGGGGAAAGCCGGAGCGGTCGGGGTCGGTGTCGGTCCAGACCTTCTGCCGTTCAGACACGGCTCCTGACGGCTTGCCCTCATAAAATGGCGCGCTGGCGAAGAGGGCCGCGACAAGCGGAGAAACGCCCAGGGCCATCTGGTAGCCGGCGACGAGGTCGGCTTCATTCTCCCAGTCGTAGTTGGCCTGCACGGTCGCCGTGCGCTTCATCATGTCGAGGCCACGATGGCCCACGCGCGGCATGTAGCGCGTCATGATTTCGTAGCGGGCCTTGGGCACCATCGGCAGCTCGTCCCACGTCGCCGTTGGATGAAAGCCCATACCGATGAAGCCGACGCCCTTGGGCTCGCAGATGCGGCCGAGGAGCTTCATATGCGCCACGACCTCGTCGTTGGTTTCGTGGACCGTGTGAAACGGTGCCCCCGACAACTCGAATTGGCCGCCGGGCTCCAGCGTGATGGATTCCTTGCCCTTGAACAGGGCGATGATGCGCCCGCGATCGAGGGCTGGCACCCAGGCTTCGTCGGCGGCGGCGCGTTCGGCGGGGTCGTTGACGATGGCCTGCAAGATGGATTCGATGCCGCGAGGGCCATCAAACGGCAGAGGTGGCTGGGCTGCGGCGCCGGGGACGCGGAGGAAGCCAAACTTCTCGTGCTCGGTGCCAACCCGGAAGGCGGAGACCGGCTTTTCCGCCGAACGAAAGGTCTCCACGAGGTCGTCAATGCGCTGCAGGGGCTCGCCAGGGTCGTCGGCGTCGGTCGGGTGGACGGTGCTCATGGACTTCCAATCTCTGTGACCTTGCGGGTCGAGCCCGGTTCTAGGAACCTTGAACCAATGAGCACGTCCTCCGTCGAAGAACAAGGTCTGAAGAATCGTCAGCCGGCGCCGAAGGAGAAATCCCCGCCGCGATCGTTACCGGCCGATCCGACGGCGTCGGGGCTGGTCGGTCGCTTCTTGCATGGCGCCAACCTGGCCGGCGGCGGCGTCAGCCTTGTGTTCAGTGACGCCCGCTTGCTGCTGTTGTCGCTCATCCCGATGGCCATCCACGTCGCGCTGTTGGTGGCCATGCTCGTCGCTGGCTTCGCCTTCATCGCCGACCCGCTCATTGCCTGGCTCGAGCCGGCGCTGGGAGGCGGCAGTGGCGTGCTCGCCGACGCCGGCCATGCCGTGTGGTCGGTGGCGGTCAAGATCCTCGTGGGCGTCCTCGTCATCGGGCTTGGCCTCGTGGGCGCGGTCGCCGCGGGCTCCATTGTCTGTGACCCGTTGTATGACGCCCTCTCGGAGCGTACCGAGGCGCTGTACGTCGGCCACGACGTCGGCGTGCCCTTTTCCTTTGGCCGGATGGTCGCTGGCATCGGCCGAGAACTCGGGGCCACCGTGTTGCGGCTGGCCGTCTATGGCGTCGTCGCCGTCCCCCTGTGGCTGCTGTCGTTCACGCCGGCAGCCATCTTTGCTGCCCCGCTGGCCTTGGTGTGGACCTGGCTGTTTTTCGCCTTCGAATTCCTGGCCCGCTCGATGACGCGCCATGTTCCCCGCTCGACGACCCGCATGCGCACTCTGTTTGCCCACAAGTCGCTGTTTGTCGGCTTCGGTCTTGTGTGCTGGGTACTGTCGTTGGTGCCCCTGACGGCGCCGTTGCTGGTGGTGGCTGGCACGCGGCTGTATTTGACCCTGGCGTCGCGGGGGCAGGTGCCATCGCTGCTGTCTGACGACGACAAAGCGGTGCTGCAGGCACACCGTCGCCCGTGATGCTAGACGATGCACCCATGGGCCTTCGTCACCTCTTCATCATCGACCCCCTCACAAGCCTCGTCCCCGGCGGCGACACGTCGATTGCCTTCATGCGAGCGGCTGCCGCCCGCGGCGACGAGGTCTTTGTCTGCGAGCAGTGTGACCTGGCGGCCCGGCCGGGGGCGACGCTGTCGGCGCTGTCGACGCCGCTGGCGCTTTTGCCGACGGCGTCGGCAACGGCATCGTCGTGGTACGTCGCCGGCCCGCGCCGCGAGTTGGCCATCGACGACGTGCAGATCGTATGGATGCGCAAAGACCCGCCCGTCGACGAGGTCTTTCTCACCACCACCATGCTGCTGGAACGGCACGACCCGACCAGGACGGTCGTGTTGAATGACCCCAGGGCGCTGCGCCTCGCCCACGAAAAGCTGTGGGCGTTGTCCCATTCCGAGCTGGTGCCACCCCAGGTGGTGACGGCGCGACGCGACGTGCTGAAGGACTTCGTCGACGTTCACGGCAAGGCGGTCATCAAGCCGCTGGCGTTCATGGGGGGCATGGGCGTCATGGTCTTCACCAAGGACGACAAGAACCTCAAGAGCGCCATCGATTTGCTGACCGCCGAGGGCAAAAAGCCAGCGATAGCCCAAGCGTACCTGCCAGACATTCGCACCGGCGACAAACGCGTGATCGTCATCGAGGGCGAGCCCATTGCGGCGCTGTTGCGCGTGCCCAAGGACGACGACGTCCGCGCCAACCTTCACGTCGGCGGCGGGGCTGCCCGCGTCGAGGTCGACGAGCACGACCGCCGCATCTGTGCTGCGCTGAAGCCGGAGTTGGTGCGCCTGGGCCTGTTCTTCGTCGGCCTCGACGTCATCGGCGGCAAGCTCACCGAGGTCAACGTCACGTCGCCGACCGGCGTGGCCACCATCGACAGCATCGAGGGGCGCAGCGGCGCCAACAGCGTTGCCACCATCGTCGTCGAGGCGGCCGCGGCTCGCTTTGCCCGTCAGACCGGTCGGGCTTGACGCTCGGATGCAGTTGACGACGACGACGAACTGTCGTCCTCTGCTCCATGGCCACCATACCCAGCCCTCGATCCAGCACTGCCCGCGGCGACGGCCGCGCTCTCGACGCCCTTCGCGAGATTCGCTTCGAGACTGGCTACATCGCCCATCATCCGGGCAGTGTGCTGGTCTCATTTGGCGCCACCAAGGTGTTGTGTGTGGCGACGGCGGAAGAGCGGGTGCCTCCCCACCGCAAAGAGAGCGGCGGCGGTTGGGTGACGGCCGAGTACGCGATGCTGCCGGGCTCGACCCACGACCGCAAGCAGCGAGAGCGTCAGAAGCAGGACGGTCGTTCCGTCGAGATTCAGCGCCTGATTGGCCGGGCGCTGCGCAACGTCGTCGATTGTGACCTCATCGGTCAGCGCCAGATCACCGTCGACTGTGACGTCATCCAGGCTGATGGCGGCACGCGCACAGCCAGCATCACCGGCGGCTTCGTCGCTCTCGCCATCTGCCTGCACAGCCTGCAGCAGCGCAAGATGCCCATGAAGGCCAAGACGCTGCGCGACGCTGTGAAGGCGCAGGTGGCTGCGGTGTCGTTGGGCATTTTGGGCGGCCAGGTGTTGACCGACCTCTGCTATGACGAGGACCGTCGGGCCGAGACCGATTTGAACCTGGTGGCCCGCTCCGACGGCGGCCTCATCGAGGTGCAAGGCACCGCCGAGGGTGCGCCTCTACACCGCCGCGAACTCGACCAGCTCGTCGACCAGGGCTTGTTGGCCATCGAGATCTTGTGCGCCAAGCAGCGCGAGGCGCTGCCGGGCATCTGGTTGCCGTGAGGCGTTGCCGGCGGGTGCTCGGGCCTCAGGTGCGCTTGACGGTGCGGACCTCGCCGCCAAAGAGCGCGACCGCCTTTTGGACGACGGGGTGGCTGCGGGCGTGGGCCTCGAGCTGCTCTTGAATTTCCTGCTTGAGCCGGGTCTCGGCTTCCTGGATCGACGGCGCACCTTCGTCGCCCTGGATCACCTTGATGGTCGCTGCCGGACCAAAGACCTGTGCCAGCGCCGTCAGCACCTCGGGTGATTGGGCCATGCGGGCGGCTTCGTCGGCGGTGTAGGCGGCCTTGAAGGCCACGACGATGACGCCGTCGAGGCTCTGCGGTCGACCCATGCGGAACGTCCCGCCTCGCGACAGGTGCAGGCTGTGCACAAAGCGTCGCCAGCGCCCATCCACGCCGGGCAGCTCGAGTTCGGCGAGGGGGTCGACCACGCTGTCTTCGTCGTCGGCTGCGGAGGCGGTGGTGGCTTCGACCTCATCGACGACGGCCGTGACCGGCCTGACATTGGGGCGATCGGCGGTGACTTCTTCCGGGTCGCCATCGCCGTCGTCATCGCGATCCGGTGCAC
>CAJBHN010000919.1 GCA_903952805.1 uncultured Myxococcales bacterium
TGCCGCGACCGCGTCGACCCAGGCTGCGCTGCAGATCGAGAAGGCCGTCACGCACGGCTGGGTGCCTGGCGATACCCGAAGCCGCGCTGGATACGTCGCCGGTGCGAATCGCGTCGGTGATGTCCTCAGCGTCGAGCAAGACGCGGTTGACGCCATCGTGCACGTTGAAGTGCAGGCGAGCTGGCAGCGTGCGGGCGATGGCCGACAGCGCGTCGACAGCGTCGACCGACGTCCCGCTCCGCAGGGCGAGCAAGGCGACGGTGCGGTAGATGGCGCCGGTGTCGACCAGCGACAGCCCGGCGCGGGCAGCGACCAGTTTGGCAACCGTGCTCTTGCCTGCGCCCGCGGGGCCATCGAGCGCAACGATGATTGGCTTGGCTGCGCTTCCCGCAGGATTGTTCACGGTGACCCTGCCGGGGCGCCAGCCCGCGCTTCAGCGAAGACGGCGTCGAGGGCTGTCAGCAGTCGCTGATTTTCGTCAGCAGCGCCAATCGTCACGCGGAAGCTGCGCGGCAATCCGTAGTTGGCGACGGGGCGCACAATCAACGCCCGACGCAGCAGGGCGACATTCAGGCTGGGGAGATCAATGCCAGCGTCGTCGGGGAGCGTCACCATCAGGAAGTTGGTTTGAGACGGCGTGACGATGAGACCACGGGCTATCAGGCCTTCGGCCAGTACCGGGCGCTGCGCGTCGTTGTGGCTGCGGCTGCGGTGCACGAACTCAACGTCATCGAGGGCGGCGGTGGCGGCGACTTGTGCCAGAGAAGAGACGTTGAAAGCGTCGCGCAGCCGATCCAGCAGGTCCATGACCTCGACGTCGCCGATGGCATAGCCGACTCGGTAGGCACCGAGGCCGTAGGCCTTGGAAAACGTGCGCAGCATGACGGTGCGCGGGCGGCGCTTGACCACGGCCACGGCGTCTACGGCATCGTCGAGGTTGACGTACTCGGCGTAGGCTTCGTCGATGACGACGACGACGTCATTGGGAATCTTGGCCAGGAACGCGAGCAGTTCACTGTGGGTGAAGCAGCGGCCGGTCGGGTTGTTTGGGTTGGCCAGGAAGACCAGCTTGGTACGGACCTCGCTGTTGATGGCCGCCGCGAGGCCGTCGAGGTCATAGTCGAAGTCGGCCGTCAGGGGAACGGCCACCTCGGTGGCGCCCTGCTGACGACCTCCCATGCGGTAACAGACGAAGCTGGGCCATGCGTTGACGAGCACGTCGCCCTTGGCGAGCAGCAGGCGACAGAGCAGCGTGATCAGTTCGTTGGTGCCGTTGCCGATGACGATGTGCTTGGGCTCGACGTCGTGAAACTGCGCGATGCGAGCCTTCAGGGCAAAGGCCCCCGCATCCGGATACAGGTGGGCCTTGTCGAGCATGGCCCGCACGGCGCTGGTGGCGAGAGGCGAGGTGCCGAGGCAGTTTTCGTTGCTCGCCAGCTTGGCGATGTTGGTGACGCCGTACTCGCGTTCCGTCTCCTCGATCGGCTTGCCGGGCACGTAGGGGAGCAGTGCTGTGAGGTGGGGCTCGACGAGCGGTCGCATGATCTGGCCTTAGCGAAGCAATCCGGCCACGTCCACGGCA
>CAJBHN010000920.1 GCA_903952805.1 uncultured Myxococcales bacterium
CCGACGCCGCCGACGCCGCCCCCGGCACCCAGCAACGCGCGCTTCAGCGACGTCAGCTTCCAGGGCATTGCCGCTGGAACGTCGGTGATGCGGGCGGGGGATTATGGTCCTGCGGTCGTCGCTGTGCAGCAGGCCCTGCTGGACATGGGCTTTCCGATGCTGGCGCTGCGCAATGATGTCGGCGTCTCGGGCGTCGACGGCGACTTCGGCGGCCAGACGACGACGGCCATCCAGAATTTCCAGGTCCACGCCCGCAAAACCCGCCCCGATGTGCGGGTCACTGGCCTCGTCGATCGAGCCACCATGCGGGCGCTGACGGCGTTGGCGCCGGCCCCGGGGGCCAAGGCCTGGGATGCGGGTCAGCCCAATCAGGCACCGCCGGCGTTTTGGAACGGTGATCGCAGCAAGCCGCTGCGTGTCGTCGTCGCCAAGGACGAGCACCGCACATTTCTGTACGACCGCCAGGGAGACTGCGTCGGCATATTTCCCAACGCCCACGGCAGCGCCGGCAATGCCACCCAGAGCGGCCTGAAGAAGATCCGCACCCGCCTCGACGAGGTTTCGACCAAGGCCACCGGTCAGCAATTGTGGGGCGATGAGCGGGCCTTCGGCAAGCGCATCGTTGATCTGTCGTGGGCTTCCGGCACGTCGTCAGGCGAAGAACTGCACGGCTCGTTTGACTACCGTGCCATGGGCAAAGACGTCAGCCACGGCTGCGTCCGCCACTACAACGAAGACATCCTGACCATCTTTGCGTCGGTCGGGGTCGGCGACCTGGTCGCCATCAGCGACGGCGTCGACGACCCGATGTTGGCGGCACCTGCGCCTTGAGCGCAGTCCACGTTGCTTTCAGCCGTGCGACGGAATGTGTCGCAGGACCTCGACGAGGAAGCCCCAGAAGCGCTGCACGGAGGCGACGTCGACCTGCTCGTCGGGCGAGTGGGGAAAGCGGATGGTCGGGCCAATGGAGAGCGCCTCCATGTGCGGATAGACGGCGCGGATGAGGCCACACTCGAGGCCGCCATGGGTCGCTGTGACCCGGGCGGGTTGGTGGAACATCTCGGCATATATGCTCTGGAGTCGGGCCAGCAGCGGCGCGTCTGGGGCGGGCTGCCAACCCGGATAGCTGCCCGAGATGGTGACGTCGGCGCCAGCGAGCTCATACACCGCCCGCAGCATGGCGGCGACGTCGTCCTTCTTGGAATCCACCGAGCTGCGCAGCATGTTGGTGACGGCGACGCTGCCACCGCCAGCGACGACGATGGCCAGGTTGGTCGAGGTCTCGGTCACGGTGCCCATGCCGGGGACCATGGCGAAGATGCCATGGGGGCAGGCCACGAGGGCTCCCAGCAGCCGGCCGGTGGTGGCGGCGTCCATGGAGTGGGTGGGCAGGGTGACGACGTCGACGCTCACCTGCAGGTCGGGGTCGGCGACGCGCAGTTCGGCCTGCACGACGGCCGTGGCTGCGGCCAGGCTACGCTGGAAGCGGGCCGCGCTGTCCCGGGGCACGTACACCGTCGCGGTGGCGTCGCGGGCAATGGCGTTGCGCAGGGTGCCGCCGACGAAGCTGCTGACGAGCATGCCCGTGTCGCGCTGCCCGTACAGCAGACGGGCCAGCACCTTGTTGGCGTTGCCCCGACCCAGGTGGATGTCGACGCCGGAGTGGCCGCCCTTGAGACCACTGACCGTCACGCGGTAGCCGACGCCGTCGGCGGGGGCGGCGACTTCGGTGTAGGCAAACACGGCCTTGGCGTCGGCGCCGCCGGCGCAGCCGATGCAGATTTCGCCTTCGTCTTCAGAGTCGAGATTCAACAGGATGTCGCCCGTCAAGAAGCCGGGCTGGAGGTTCCTGGCGCCGGTCATGCCGGCTTCTTCGTCGACGGTGAACAGCACCTCGATGGGACCATGCACGAGGGACCGCGATTCGAGCACGGCCAGGGCGGTCGCGAGGCCGATGCCGTTGTCAGCGCCCAGGGTGGTGCCCATGGCCCTCACGAGGGTGCCGTCGAAGCTCGGCTGGATGGGGTCGGTGACGAAGTTGTGCGTCGACGTCGCCGACTGCTGCGGCACCATGTCGAGGTGGGCCTGCAATACGACCGTCCGACGGCCGTCCATGCCGCGCCGGGCGGGCTTCTTGATGAAGACATTGCCGATGGCGTCGGTGCTGGCCTCCAGGCCCCAGGCGTGAGCGAGCCCGAGGATGTGGGCGGCGACCTGTGCCTCATGGCCCGAGGGTCGGGGGATGCTGCACAGCTGCTCGAAATGCCGCCAGACCGCCGAGGGCTCGAGGGTGTGCAGGGCACGTGGCATGGCGCAGCTCCAGGTGGCGGTGGGCTCGGTCAGCGCCGTTCGAGGGCCGCGTCAGCGAGCTTGAGGGCAGCCAGGATGGCGGCTTTGGTCGAGGATGGATCAGCACGGCCCGTGCCAGCGAGGGCGTCGGCAGTGCCATGGTCGGGGCTGGTGCGGGGGACGCAGACACCCCAGGTGATGTTGACGCCGTCGCCGCCGACGAGGAGCTTGTAGGGGGCGAGGCCCTGGTCGTGGTGCATCGCGAGCACGGCCTGCACGCTCCGCATGGTGCCGGTGCCGCGGGCGTGGCGGGCGACGTCGGCGAAGAAGCCGTCGGCGGGGACGGGGCCGACGACGTCGAAGTCGCTGTCGTGCGCCAGTCGTTGCAGCAGCGGCGTGATGATGCGGACCTCCTCGTCGCCCAGCAGGCCGCCCTCGCCGGCATGGGGGTTGACGCCAAGCACCACCACCCGTGGCCGCGCCACGCCCAGGAAGGCCCGGGCGGCCTCGGCCAGTCGTCGCACCGAGCGCTCGACGGCGACGGCGGTGATGTGCTCAGCCACCGTCGACAACGGCACGTGCACCGTATGCAGACCGAGCATGAAGGCTGCGCCCGAAAAGACCATCAGCGGTGGGCCGTCGTCGTCGCGCAGGGTCTGGTGCACCAACTCGGTCTGGCCGGGGAACTGCTCGCCCGCCACCACCAGGGCTGCCTTTCGGACCGGAGCGGTGATGATGGCATCCACGTCGCCACGCGCGGCACCGGCGATGGCGCGCAGCAGACTGTCGCGCTGACAGACCAGGGCATCGTCGTTGACGACACCGGCCTCGACCAAACGGCCGGGATCGTCGTCGTCGTCGACGGTGCAGACGACGTCGCAACCGGCCACGGTCACGGTGTTGTGTTGGCGCACCGCCTGCACCTTCGCGCGGTGGCAGGCCCGGACCAACAGCGCCGCCGACGCGAAGAAGCGCCATCGCAGCGAGTGGGGCAGGGCCCCGTCGTCGACAAGTTGGGTGATGGCGATGGGCAGCAACTCGGGGCCCACGCCCGCGGGACACCCCGGGGTGAGACCCAGGGTGATGAACTCCCGGTGACGAGGCAGGGCCGTCATCGTCGTGCGGTGCTCATCGCTGCGCCGCTCAACGGGGGGTGACGAGGAGGTCGACGCGGACGGCGAAGTGGTCGCTGGGCTCACGCACCAGATCGCCGAAGGAGCGCTGCTCGGTAAACTGCAACTCACTCTTGGTGA
>CAJBHN010000921.1 GCA_903952805.1 uncultured Myxococcales bacterium
CAGTCTGCGGGTCGCGACCGCAGCACCATTTGGCTTCTTCTCCAAGGAACGGATCGTCGCTGGCAACGACCTGCCGCCGGGCTTGCGTTCGATGCTGGTTCTTCCTGAGCGCGTCGACACCCGTGCCCTTGGACGAGCGCTGTGGGCTCGGCTGGGAGAGACGCCCGCTGGTCAGGCCGGGCCTGGCGAGGAGCTGTTCTCGCTGCGGCCCTTTCGCGACGGCGACGATACACGACGAGTGGCCTGGAAGCGCGCCGCCAAAAGCGGTCGGCTTGTGGTCCGAGAATTTGAGGCGACGCGCGCTCGCGAAATCCTGGTTGGTGTGCGCCTGGGCGACGACGCCACCGACGACGACGCCGAAGACGCCATCGCCACCGCCGCCAGTCTCGTCGAAGACCTCCTGCAGGACGGCCACGCCGTCGGCATTCAGGGCCGAGGTCTGTTGGTATCGCCCGGTCGCAGCCAACGGCAGCGGCTGGCGTGCCTCAGCGCCCTCGCCTCCTGGGTACCTGGATCAACCCTCGACGACGACCACGTCATCAACGGCGGCGCCGCGATCATCGTCGTTGCTGCCGGTACCGTCGACACCCATGACGCCGACATCTTGGTCCCGCCCATTGCCCGACCGCGGAGGCGCGCCTGACCCGCATGACCCTGGGCCTTGCCCACGAGCTCGGCATGATGGCGGCAATGACGTCGTCGATTCTCATTGTGTTGCTCGGCGGAGAATTCCCTCCATGGATGTGGCTCACAGCGTTTGCACCGACGCTGTCCATGTCGCTCGTGCGACGAGGGGTCCACGTGCCCTCCATCTCGGGGACGGTGCTCGGACTACTCGCCATCGGCGCCGGCGTCGTCACCATCGCCCGAGGCGGCATCGACGCGGCGGTCTTTGCGGGCGGGTCGACGGTCCTCGGGCTCGTCGTGGCTCGGCTCTTGACCAGGCTCACCCTGGCACACGATCAGCAAGCCCTGCTGCTGTCGTTGATCCTCGTATTCGCCGGCAGCGTCTTGAACGTCGGCATGAGCTACCTCTTCATGTTCGTGGCGTATGCGATAGCGGCGGTGTGGGCCCTGTCCACCAGGCAGCTGCTTGCCGGCGCTGAAGAAACCGGCATGTCGGCCAGCCAGGCGCGGGATCGCGACGACGTCATCACCCCGCTTTTTTTTGCGGCATCAGCGGGCGTGTCGGTGGCGGTCCTGGCCGCCGCCGGCGTCATTTTCGTCTCGTTCCCGCGCATTGGCTTTGGCGAGCTCGGATTCTTGGGACGGAAAGACTCGCAACTTCCCTCGTCGGTCAGCTTCGGCGGCGATCCGCGGGGCCTTTCGACGTCAACGGCCGTCGTGGCCCGGGCACACGGCATTGCGCTTGAGCACTTCAACGACGGCCTGTATCTGCGCGGCGCCGTCTATGACGTGGTCACTCTTGATGCCTTCTCGCAAAGCGAACCAGACACGACCCGCGCTGAAATCGTCGACAACCGCCCCGCACTGGTCAGCCTGGCGTCAACGCCGGGGGCCGATATCGAATACGAGTTGATGCTGACGCCGGTCGC
>CAJBHN010000922.1 GCA_903952805.1 uncultured Myxococcales bacterium
CATTCACCGACGTCGGTGGCAGGTCAATCCCCTCCCGACCATGTCACCATGTCGGCCTGTCGACGTCGCCGGGTTGGGGGGTGAGCAGGTATCGGTACGCCGGGTTCGCTGTCGTGAACTGGCGACGAGCGACACTTGGGGCTATCACTCTCGGGCGGTCACCAGGACTGCAGGCGAGGATATCATGCGCACTGGTCCTGTTTCGGTGATGCTTGGAACTGTGCTGGTGTCGGTGAGTGCGTTGGCGTCGTCGGCGCCAGCGTTTATCGAAGCGACGTCGGAGCAGGACGGCGGCAAACCAGCCACCAGCATGTGGAACGCCGTCGATGGCAGCCCAGCCACCATGTGGTGCTCCGCGTCGCCGCCCGGTCGAAAAGAGGCCCTCAATTTCACATTTGAGGAACCCACCACCGTGACTCACCTGGGCCTCCAGTTGGTCGGCAAGGACGGCATGGCCGACAAATCCCACCGCCGTCCGCGCATTGTGGTGGTGGCCGACGTCGAGCACCGCGTGGAGGCTCGCTTCAAGGACGTCGCTGACATGCAGTTCCTGGAGCTGACACCGCCTGCCAGGGGAACCCGATTCGTCGTGGAATTTGAAGACGCGTCGCCAGGGACCACCGAGTCCGCGCCTCTCTGTCTGTCCGAGGTGGTCTTGAAGTCGAGGGGCAAGGAACTGACCGACGGCCTTGGAGCCCGTGCTCGCGCCGTCAACGCTCCGTCGCAAAAGCTGCTCCACCAGTGGCATGACGACATCAGTGCCCCAATGCGCACATGGACCTTCAACGTCGACGGCACCTTTTTCTATCGGTTCGCACCTCTGCTTGATGATGAAAAACCCGTGCAACTCAAAGGCAAATGGTCGGCGGGCACCAACAGCCTCACCATCGACATCGGCGGCAAATCGTATCGCCTGGCCACACGCCTGACCGCCGTGGACAGCGGGGGCGGCGGCTCGGTCGTTCTCAACCTGTCGGGTGCCGCTCCTCACCCTTCCATGCTCGGCGACTTCAATCCCGCCCCCATGTTGCTGCCGTGAGCATGTCGTCACCGGTGCACGTTGGTGGTTTCAGGGCTGACATGATGGAGCAGGTCATGATGTCGGACCAGCCTGCGATCTCGAAGCCATGATCCCCGAGGAGCTCATCGCTGAAATCAAGCGGCGCGCCGACATCGGCGCGGTGATTGGTCGCACCGTCAAGCTCAAGAAGCAGGGCCGGAATCTGGTTGGGCTCTGCCCGTTTCACACCGAGAAGTCGCCGTCATTCAACGTCAGCGCCGACGAGGGGTTCTTCTACTGTTTCGGCTGCCGCGCCGCGGGCGACGTGGTCGAGTTTCTGGTGCGTTCCACCGGACGGGGCTTTCTCGACATCCTCACGGAACTGGCGGCCGAGACGGGCGTGCCCATTCCCCAGCAGACGCTTTCCGTCGAGGAGAGCGCTGCGCAGAAGGAAAAAAAGCGGCTGCTCAAGGTTTGTGAGTTGGCCCAGGTTTTTTTTCGTACCCGGCTGCAGGGGGACGACGGCCGCGCGGCCCGCGCCTACTTGCACGATACCCGCAAGCTTGACGCCGTTGCCGTCGACGCCTTCGGCATTGGTTTTGGTGGTGGCAGCGACAAGGCCCTCAAGGATTTCCTGGTGGCCCAGGGACACAGCGCCGACGACGGCGTGCGCGCCGGCGTGCTGGGGCGCTCCGAGCGCGGGGAGTACGACTTCTTTCGCCAGCGAATCACCATTCCGATTCGCAACACCCGCGGCGAGGTCATTAGCTTTGGTGGGCGCATCTTTGGCGCTGCCGCCGAGCCATGGCGCACGACGGATGGCAGCCTGCGCACACCGCCGAAATATTTGAACGGCACGCAGACAGCGATCTACGACAAGTCGTCGACGCTCTACGGGCTGTACGAGGCGCAGCCCGCCCTCAAGCAGGGAAAACCCGCTGTGCTCGTCGAAGGGTATTTCGACGCCATCGCCGTCCACCGGGCTGGCCTCGCTACTGCCGTTGCCCCCTGTGGTACCTCGCTGACGGTCCGTCACGTCGAGGAGATCAAAAAGCGCGTTGGCGAAGGCGGCCGCGTCGTGGTCTGCCTCGACGCCGACCGCGCCGGCCAGGAAGCCGCCGCCAAGGCGATTCTCATGCTGCTGGTGTCGGACCTCGACGCGGCTTGCGTGCAGTTGACCGAGAAGGATCCCGACCAGCTGGTGCAGGAAGGTCGTGTCGACGAGCTTCGGAGCCTGCTGCTGGGGGCTCCGGGCGCTCTTGAGGCAATGATCGAACGGGCCCGCGAAAAGGCCACTGGCAGCATCCAGGCCCGCGTCGGCGCCATCGATGGCCTGCTTCCTTTCTTGGCCGCCCCCGCCCGAGAACTCGTTCGCCAGGAGGCCATCCGCGCCACCGCCCGCGCCTTTTCCGAGGACGAGGGTGTGATCGCTCGTGAGGTCAAAGAGAAGGGCCGACGTCTGCTGGGAGTCCGCTTGCGCGGCGAGCAGCAGCAGATCGCTGCGCGTGCCACGGCGTCGTCGTCGTCGTCGTCGTCGTCGTCGTCGTCGTCGTCGTCGTCGTCGTCGTCGTCGTCGTCGTCGTCGTCGTCAACCCGTGCGGTGGGTGGGGCACGTCCTGCAAGCGTGCCCACGCCTGCACGGCGCAAGCCGTCGCTCCCGTCGAAGGCCCTCAACGACCTTGAGGTCCAACTTGCCAAAATCGTGCTGTGCCACCCTGAGTTGGCACCCCGCGTGGCCCTGCTGATTCCCCACCTGGAGTCTCGCGAGTTCGTGGCGTTCGTCGGTCGTCTCCTGGAGGCGCTTGTGCGCTTTCACGACCTGCCGCCGCGCGAAGCCATTGCCAAGGTCCAGGTTGTTCGGGCAGGTCAGCTGGTTGGGCTCGCCGACCGGGTCCGGCTTGACGGCCCGGACCGCGTCATCGGTCTGTCGACGGCCCTGTCGATGCTCGAGGCCTTCACGCGCGACCTACTTGAACGTCAGGGCCTGGAAGCTCGGCTGGGTGCCCTGCAGCCGCTTCTGGCGGGTGCCGACACCGACCAGAACCACGAAGAGCGCAAGCGCCTGCTCCACGAGCAAAAGGCCTTGGTGGCGGGCCTGCAAGCCCTCGACACCCCCGCCCCACCGCCAATGGCTCAGGCCGTCCACAAGGTGATGGCCGCACTGCCGCCGACGTTCTTGTTGAACCCACCGACGTCGCCATCGTCGGCATCGTCGCCCACGCTTCCGGTCGATTCGGCGCCATCGCCCGGGGCGTCGCCTACGGTGTCTCCGGCGCTGGTCGATGACCCACCGTGGGCCGGCGACGACGACGATCCCTGGGCGGTTTGAGCGCCGCGCGCGCCGCGCTTGGGCGCCTTGTGTGCTCACTGAGGAGAGGGGATCGCCATGTCGGTCGGCCCCGGGCGACCGGTCACATGGTGGTCACACGACGCCTGGTGCCCATCGGGGACGGCAGCGATACAACGGCTTTGGAGGTGGCGCACCCGGAGGGA
>CAJBHN010000923.1 GCA_903952805.1 uncultured Myxococcales bacterium
CGTCGCAGACGTCGCCGAGCAGGTCGCGGTCGTTGTTGGCCTGATCGGGGTTGGACGCCAGTGGACAGTTGTCGCTGGCGTCAGCAGCACCGTCGTTGTCGTCATCGGCATCGCACACGTCGCCAGTGGCGTCGTTGTCGGCGTTGCGTTGATCGGCGTTGGCGATCGCCGCGCAGTTGTCGCAGGCGTCGCCAAAGCCGTCGAGGTCGCCGTCGGCCTGGTTTTGGTTGGCGACCGACGGGCAGTTGTCGACGCCATCCACGAGGCCGTCACTGTCGCGATCGGCGACGACGGTAAACGGGAACGTCAACAGGCCGACCCGGTCGCCGGTGGCTCCGCCGTTGCCGTTGACGTCGTTGGCCGCGATGAACAGCGTCCGCGAGCCAGCCTGCAGGTTGGTCAGGCTGACGTTGAAGGTCGCGTTGCCGGCGTCGTCGAAGGGCTTGCGCCCGATGTGGGTCACGATGTTGTCGACACCGCTGCCAAGCACCTGCGTACCGCTGCCGGCGACCACGACGAAGGTGCCCGCTGAGTTGGTGGACATCTCCAAGGCCGCGCAGCGGGTGCCCTGACAAAACTGGCCGGCGCCAACGGCATCGGCACGGTGGATGATGATCGAAAACGAGACCGCCGTGCCGGCGGGAACCGACACAGGCAGCCCGGTCACCGTGATTGTGGGCGCGCTCATCCCGACGGCCCCATGGCATTGCGTGCAACTGGTCGCGCTGCTGCTTTCGCCGCTGGCCCCCGATGTGCCGCCGGAAAATGCGGCGGCCTCCCTGGTCGCGGTGGCAGCCAAAACGATGATGACGGCGAGGCAAACGTGACGCATTCAACGTGTGTTTCACGTCAGGATCGATTGGCGCCAGCGCACCTCCATTCTGTCTCTTGATGCGACGCCGCCCGATGCCGGTCACGACCGCTCGTGATTGACGCCACCGGGGGCGTCTGGCTCAGCGTGGCAGGATGGGGCCGCTGTAGGCCGCACCTTCGTCGGGGCCACCGCCATATCCCTGGATCCCGCCGACGAGAATCATCGGGACCCCGGCCAGCGAGCCCCCGCGGACCAGTTCGCCCAACAGCGACCCCGTCCGAGTCGTTTCGCCGCCGACAACCACGACGGGGAAGGGGTCGAGCCCCGATGGGCCAAACTCATGCACCCGCGCCCCTCCCGACAGCAGCACACCTGCAGGCCCACCGCCGCTGGCGCCGACCACGATGTCAAATTGGGTTGACGGTGCTGCCCGCCGCACGAGGGAGACACCGTTGCCGATGCGATCCACGATGCTGCCTCCCTCCAAAAAGAGGCTGGTTGGATCGCTTGGATCGACGAGGGCGAACAGCAAGCCTGGCGTGGCGTTGTCGATGAGTTGCTCGGCCTGCGGCGCCAGCGCTCGGAGACGGGCTCCGCGGAGGAGCCAGGCGATGCCGACGGTATCGCTGCCCCGCTTGTGTCCGGTGCCGCCCACGACGAGATCGGGCAGGCCATCGCCGTCGACGTCACCGCCGCCGCCCATCGCGATGCCACCGAGAGCGCTTTGCTCCCCCGACGTGAAGGTCAAAACGCGCAGCGTGCTGGTCGCGCATGCGGGGCCAGCGCCGAACAAGACGCGCACGGTCCCCTGGTCGGTACGGCCCAGGTCCTCTCCCGACGCCCCAACGGCGAGCTCGCTGCACCCGTCGCCATCCACGTCACCGACGGCGGCGATCGCCCGGCCGAGGTTGTCGTTGGCCAGGAGCCCAAGCACGCGCACGTCGGGTGTGCAGATCATCTGCGTCCGCGTACCAATCCCTGCCAGTGGCGAGCGACCAAGGATGATTTCGAAGCCGCCCACGTTGCCAACCGTCGTTGACCCAATCACGCGATCCCAGTCTTGGCTTCCAAGGGCGACGTCGCCGCGCCCGTCACCGTTCCAATCGAAGCCCCCTGCCAGGGTGGCGAGGTTTTGGCCCGTCTGGGTGATCGGCCAGTAGACAAATGATGGGTTGGGGCCCGGCACCGCGCCACCCGCACCGCTGGTTCCCGAAAAGAGCCAGACGCTGCCGGTGTCGCTGCGCGGTGATTGGACCCAGCCCGTGTTGCGCATTTCGCAGTCGCTGTCGCTGCCAGGATCCGCCGCCGTCGTGCGGAATGACGTCGTCGAGAGAATTTCGGCGATGTTGTACGTGCCGTCGTAGGTCCGGTTGCCAGAGCCACTGAAGCACGTGCCAGCATTCATGAAGCTGACACCCACCTGATCGCCGACCTTGAATCCGGGGTCGCCGAGCACGACGCCGCTGTCGGCGGTCAGCGTGACCACGACGGTGCCGCCAGTGCCGACGTCATCGATGGACGCGATGTTGAACGTTGAACATGGCGCCGTATTGGTGTCGATGGTGGCGGGGCGATCGTCAGAGCGACCCAGCACGGCGAAGTCACTGCGGCCATCGCCGTTGAAGTCTCCGGCATCGGCGGCAGCGAAGCCGAGCCGGTCCTGGCCGGAGTGGCCGGTGAAGCGCACATAGGTGCGGTCAGGAGTCGTCGAGAACGTCCCGTTGGCACGGCCGAGATACAGATGGATTGAGCCGGTTGATGTGCCCTGGGGATCGAGCACGTGCTCTGGTGCGCCGAGCACCAAATCCTCCAGGCCGTCGCCAGTGACATCGCCGACAATCGCGCCACCGCGACCGAATTCGCTGCCACCATTATCGCCTGGTTCATCAACGCTGATTCGCGCCGTACGGTCGGCGATACCATCGCCATTGGTGTCCACATACGAAGCGACGAACGGGACGCCGACGTTGAAGCCGAAGTCGTCGTCGAGAGCGGCGTGGGTCCAGATTTCGCCGATGCCATCGCCATTGACGTCGCCAAGGTAGGACAC
>CAJBHN010000924.1 GCA_903952805.1 uncultured Myxococcales bacterium
CTACCCGACAGGAAAAACCGCGACCGACGCGGCACTGGCAGCACTCAACATCGAGCGCGCTACGTTTCACGGCGACTGGAACTACACGATTCACCCTCAGAAATCAGATGCATGAGGATTTGTTATTGTTCCGAGGACCCTTAGCAGCCTCGGTTGAACTTGCACCGCACTGCGCGCGAGAGATGCTCTCCGCGCAGACGTCCCAGTCACTCTTGCTTGCTGCGTCGAGGCGGTAAAACGCACCGTGAAGACATCCGGTCATGAAGAATATGAAGATCGCAAGCAGGGGAGTATGTCGCATCGTGTCGCTCCGAGGTGCCGCTGGACAACCCAGCAGTCGCAAACCCTGAAGTGGTCCTGCGACAAAACCTGTCGCAGCTCATGACTGATGCATCATTGAGCGCTGGGTCACCCCAGGCGGCTCGTCTTGCTCCTGTGAGCACTGTCCTGACCGTCGACAGATGATGTCGTGTGTCGCGGTTGCTGCTTGTCGACACGAAGACCTGACCATCTCCCGTGCTCGGGACTGATCCATCCCTGCGCCACCTCCGCTTCGCTGTGGAGGTGGCGCATGGCCCACGGACAACTTGGTCTCTTCCCCTCGAACACGGCCGCTCCGGTCATTTTCAATCTCGGCCTGGGCGTCGACTCGGTGGCGATGCTCATTGGCTTGTGGCGACGCGCGGCCAGGCCGGACCTGGTCATCTTCGCGAACACCGGCGGCGAGAAGCCCGAGACCATCGCGTACCTGGATGTCATCAGCCCGTGGCTCGACGCGGTTGGTTTTCCTCGCGTCCACGTCGTCACCCGACCCGTGGGCCGTGCCGGGTACACGTCCTTGGAGGAGAACTGCCTCGCAAACGAGACGCTGCCCTCGTTGGCGTTTGGAAAGAAGGGGTGCTCACTGAAGTGGAAGGCCGAGGCCATGGACCACTTCCTTTTGGGGGCCAGCCGAGGGCCGAACCAGTGCGCGGGCTGGCCCCCGGTCATCGAGGCCATTCGCAATGGCCTGAAGCCGACCAAACTCATTGGCTACGACGCCGGGCCCAGGGACAGCCGCCGGGCGGTGAACCGAATCGAGGATGAGCACTTCGTGTACCGGTACCCCCTGCGCGAATGGGGCTGGGACCGCGACCGCTGCAAGCAAGAGATTGCCTCTGCGGGTCTGCCAATCCCCATGAAAAGCGCGTGCTTCTTCTGCCCGGCCAGCCAAGAGCACGAGCTGCAATGGCTCGCTCAGACGCACCCCGACCTGTTCACGCGTTCCATCGCCATGGAAGACCGCGCCCGCGACGGCAGGCACGGCCTCAACGCAGTCAAAGGGCTCTGGGGCCGCAAGGCGCGGACGGGGGCCGCCGGCGACGGCTCATGGCGATCCTGGGCCGAAGCGCACGGCCTCCACGACCTCATTCCGCCCAAGCGGGCCAGGCCATCGACCAGAAGCCCTCTCCGGATTGTCGACGACTCCGACGACTGTGGCGACACCATCGGTGCTCCCTCATGTCCCCTGTGACCGCCCCTTGGTCTGCTCCTTGGTCACAGCGCCACACGTCGCGCCAGGACCGGCTTCGCCTCGCCTTCGGCGTCACCTGTCACGCCCTCTGGCTTGTTCCCGGCGTCCCGACGACCGCGGGGCTTGAGCCCGCGTGTGACCCCTTCTGCTGCGAAGGGGCCGCACAACGCGGTCCCACACCAGGAGGACACGATGAAGCTCAGCAACTGTGAATGCCCCAAGTGCGGCGGACTCCCCATCAACACCCGCGAGGTCTTCACCGGCGACGCCGAGCTCTTCCGCCGGACGGACTCCCTGGTCTTTGGCTACACGAGCGCTCCCCAGACGGACTGGCGCCTCGATGCCTTTCTCAGCGCCCCCGACAGCGACGGCACCAAGACCATGACCTGCTCCGACTGCGACCACGCCTGGCGCCACGCGACGCCCATGGCCCTGCAGCACCTCACCGCCGAGTGACGCACAGGGCGAGCGGGGCTCAGCCTCGCTCGCCTTCACTTTCGCGAGTAGGCTGACCCCATGGCCATTGTACTTTCCTCCGGTGCGACGCTCGCCCCAAGCCCCCAGACGGGCGCTTGGGTCGTGTCGTCGTTGTACGGTGTGACGGTCTCTGCCGAGGAGCATCCCAAGGCGGCCCTCCTCCTCCTCGAAGAGCAGCCCACCAAAGAGCTCGTCGCTCAACTCGCAGGGTTTCCCCTGCAATGTTTGCTGGACCACGCTCTTGCGTCAGGGTCGTCGCGCCACAAGGCGCATGCCCACCGGTGGACTCTGCAACTCGCCACCTTGTAGGCGGCGGGCTCGTCGAAACCTTGGGCAAGGACCCAAGACGTCTGGCGCATCTCGGCCCTGCTCGTCTCAGGCCCGAGACCCGAACACGGCAAGAGCCGCGACGGACGATTGAGCAACACCTGTCCATGTGGTCCGCTCACGGACATGGCCAGCACACTCATCATCGACCTCCGACACTACCTCGACGACGATGGCCGACTGTCGACGACGATGCCGGCACCTGCACGGAAGTTCGCCGAGTACATGACGCTGGTTGCCGAGGCCGGTACCGCGCGGCCGCCAGGCGCCCGATGGGCAGCAGCGGCCCTCCGCTGTCGCCAAAAGCTGCAGAGGAAGGCCTGCTCGGGGCGGCTTGTCGTCATGCGTTCCGAAGGCCCTGCGCAGATCGAATGGCGGTGTCCGCTCTGCTCGTACCAGGGATTCTTGAGCGGCTTCACCGGCACCCGATGGGACCTGTCGTCGGGATTGCATGCGACTGGCCGAGGCGAAGTCGAGGAGCGGGTCTCCTTCGACGAACTCTCCGCGCTTCTTGCGGCACCGGCACTTGGTCCATCCGCGTATCGCGTGGTCGTCGGTGCCCGGGCCCTTGATGACGAAGCCGTCATCAGCGTTCCCCGCCCTGAACTTGCAGCCTTCATCGGCTCTTTGGCGGCTCCCGAGAACCACAGCCGCAGCGGGACACAGGGCAAGCACATCGACGCCGTACGGGTACGTATGTCAGCGCGCCTGGTGGGCACTGAGGTCCGCCCGCCGATCGACACCAGTCTCGACCCCGCCGGCGTCCGCGGATACTGGCGCATCGTTGAGATGGAGCTGTGGGCGAGGGACTACCTCGACATCGACGTCGATGCTTTCATTGAGTTCCAGCGCGACCACATCGGCTCGTTTCAGTTCGGCTTGGTTCGCGGGGGCATCCACTACGCCATCGACCGCGACGACAGACCCGGCCTTGAATGGTCGTGGGCCGGTGCCGATGAAAGGGACGATGCCGCCGGCCGTGGTTGGGCGGTGGTGAGCGGCGATGAGATGCGCGGGCGCATCTACATTCACCGTGGCGACGACTCCGCCTTCGTCGCTCGTCGTGCGACCGCACCGAAGGGCGGTGCCAAGACATCCCAATCAACGGCGCGCCGGCGACCAATCGTGCACTGAGGCGACCGGGCGCCAGTCCATGACCCAACACCTCCGAGCCTGTGAGGTCCCTCCAACTTCGACGTGTCTCGAGCGCTGCTGGTCTTGCTGACAGCAGCGCCCGCGCCACTTCCGGCAAAGGCAACGAACACGCACGGAGCACGTCATGGCTGGAATCAACAAGAGCATCCTCGTCGGCAACCTGGGCCGTGACCCCGACATTCGCTACGCGCAGTCGGGCATGGCCATCTGCAAGATGCGCCTCGCCGTTACCGAGCGCGTCAAGGATGGGGTCGACGGCTGGAAGGACGCCACCGAGTGGTTCACGGTGACGGCGTTCGGCAAGCTCGCCGAAACCGCCGCGCAGTACCTGAACAAGGGGCGTCAGGTCTACGTCGAGGGGCGCCTCAAGACCGACAAGTACAAGGACAAGGAGGGCATCGAGCGCACCTCCATCGAGGTCATCGCCAACACCTTGCAGTTCCTCGGCAATGGGCAAGGAGCCCAGGGCGGGCGCAC
>CAJBHN010000925.1 GCA_903952805.1 uncultured Myxococcales bacterium
CCCTCGGCTGGAACCTGTATTTGATTGGCCTCATCGGCGGCATCGACGTCGTCAAAGACACCGGCATTGCGGCTCGAGCCGAGTTCGTCTTTGGGCCGGCCGAGTTGGCATTGAGTGCCTTCGTCAAGGACAACGCTCCCCTGCGTCTGGGTGCCGATATTTCTGCTGGCGTCTGGCTGTTCGACGTCAAGGCCGAGGGCGTGCTGAGCCGGGGCCTGTCGCGCCGACTCTTCAAGGGCGAGCTCGACTTCGAGGCCGGTACGTTGCCCACCGAGGTCGATACCGACGGTCAGTGGTATTTCGAAGGCGTCCTGGGCGCCGAGACCCAGCTGAAATACACCGATACCGACACCATCAATTTGGGCGTCGAGTATTTCTACAACCAGGCTGGCTATTCGTCGGCGGCGCTCTACCCATTTCTGTTTTTCAACGGCGCCTATGTCCCGCTGTACACGGGACAGCATTACGGTGCCCTGTACGCCAGCGCAGCGTCGCCATTTGATTTCAAGGACCTGACGCTGATCGTCAGCACGCTGGGCAACTTGTCGGACCTGTCGTTCCTGACGCGCCTCGACGTCCAATACACCGTCCTGCAATACCTGACGGTCAACGCTTTCGTCGTTGGGCACTGGGGCAGCATCGGCGAATTCAAACTCGGCATTGATATTCCCCCGCTGCCGCAGGTCCCCCAGCTCGCGCAGGGGCTCACCCTCGCCAATGACATGGTCGACGTCGGCCTGGCGGTCCGCATGGCGTTCTGACTCGCCAACTCGGGGGCGCCGACGACCGCCTGCCCGCAAGGTGTCGGCCTCGGCTTCGCTGGTGCGGACTCGTTGCAGGCGATCCTGTCGTCAGATGTCGAATTCGTCGATCTGGCCAAATGCGTCGCGGGCGACAACGACAATGCCGCTTTCGCTGACGCTGAAGCGTTGCCGGTCCCGTTCCAGGTCTTCGCCGATGCGCTCGCCAGGTGGAATCTTGACGCCCTTGTCAACGATGCAGCGGTGCAGGCGAGCGCCGCGGCCGATATCGACGTCGGGGAAGATGACGCTGTCGGTGATGGCTGAGTAAGAATTCACCCGCACATTGGGGCTGATGATGCTGCGCTCGACCCGACCGCCCGAGATGATGCTCCCGCCGCCGATGATCGAGTCGATGGCCATGCCGACGCGACCGCCGCCGAAGTCGGAAAAGACGAACTTGGCTGGTCCCAGGGGCCCGCTGCTGCCGCGGATGGGCCACTCGGCGTTGTAGAGATTCAGTTGGGGCGACACGCTGATCAGGTCCATTGAGGCGGCGAAGTAGCTTTCAAGGGTGCCGACATCGCGCCAATAGCCGCGGGCGCTTTCGTCCTCGCCGCGGCACAGGTGGCTGGCGAAGTCGTAGGCGTAGACGTTCAGCCGACCAGGGGCGGTCGACAGGATGTCCTTGCCGAAGTCATGACTGGTATTTTCGGCTTCGGCGTCGGCCTTCAGTTCGTCGACCAGCACCTTGCTCTTGAAGATGTAGTTGCCCATGGACACCAACGTGAGGTGTTCGCGGCCGGGGATGCCAGGTGGGTCCTTGGGCTTCTCGACGAAGCCGATGATGCGGCCGGTTTCGTCGACGTGGACGCAGCCAAAAGCGTGGGCCTCTGAGCGGGGGACCGGCAGGGTGGCGATGGTGATGTCGGCATTCACCTCGTGGTGAAAGTCCATCATGATGCTGACGTCCATCTTGTAGATGTGGTCGGCACCCCAGATAAGCACGTCGTCGGGTCGCACCTCGCGCAACAGGTCGATGTTTTGGTAGATGGCGTCGGCGGTGCCGCGAAACCAGGTTGGGCCGCGATTCATGGCCGCCGGTGCGCACTCGATGTACTGGTCGAGGAGGGCCGAAGCCAGCGGCCATGCTCGCGTCAGGTGACGGACCAGCGAGGTGCCCCGGTATTGGGTGATGACCTTGATTTGGTGGAAGCCCGAATTGACGAGATTCGAAAGCGCGAAGTCGATGAGCCGGTAGCGGCCGCCGAAGTAGACGGCCGGTTTGCTGCGCTCGCGAGTCAGCGGAAAAAGCCGTTTGCCCTCGCCCCCGGCCAAGACCATCGCCAATGATTTTTCCATGAAAACCTCCCAGGACATCATCGCCAACGTCCCGATGCGACGCAAAGTTCTGATGCATTTTCCGTCGGCGCCGAGGCAGTGGTGATGCTTCCTGTGTCTTGGCTCCCAGTATGGTTCAAATCACCCACCCCGGTCCTCGACTGACGGCCAGCGTTGTGGCCGACCATGTCGGCGTCCGCGCCACGTCTGACCGCCAAGGTTGACCCTGACGCGAGAGGGCGGGTACCGTCGCCGAACCTGGAGGCCTCCGCATGACGTCGACGACGGTGAATCCCCGAGCCAAGGCGGTGGCCGAGCTGCTGAAGGATGTGCCGTTGTTCGCGGGGCTCTCCGACGACGACCTCTCCCGGCTTTCGTTGCTGCTCACTGAAAAGCATATGCCCCGAGAGACGGTGATCGTGTCCGCCACCGACCCCGGCGACGCGCTCTACATCGTCGCTGAGGGCGAGGTGAAGGTCTCGCTGTGGGGCGATAGCGGTCGGGAGATCATCCTGTCGACACTCGGGCCAGGCTCGTTTTTCGGCGAAATGTCGTTGGTGGATGGCGAGCCCCGCTCCGCCAACGTCGCCTGCCTGACCGACAGCTTGCTGTTGCGACTGGGGCGTCGGGAGTTCCTGCAGGCTCTGCGCTCGTATCCGACCATCGCGATCAACGTCATGACCGAGGTCTGTGTCCGCCTTCGTCGTGCTGACGAGAGCATCGGCAACCTGGCGCTGCTCGACGTCTATGGCCGCGTCGCCCGCTATCTGCTGGAGCGCTGCGAAGAGGAAGGCGACGGCTCCCCCGAGGGGCACCTCTTGCGCAAGATCCCCACCCAGCAGCACATCGCGTCACGCATCGGGACCTCGCGTGAAACGGTCAGCCGGGCCTTGAGCGAGTTTCAGCGGCGTGGTTTCATCGAACAGCGTGGCAAGGCCTTGCTGGTGCGCGAAGGCCTTGACCCCAAAGCCGTCAGCCGCAGTCGTTGAGGCCTCGGGCTCCGGGCTCCCGGCGACGCGGAGGCCCGTGCACCGAAGAAGTGCTTGACTCATCGAGCCGATCCGGTAGAAATCGCTCACCTGTCGGGGCTCGTAGCTCAGTTGGTAGAGCAATGGACTCTTAATCCGGCGGTCGAAGGTTCGACTCCTTCCGGGCCCACCAGAAATCCCCGCCACCAGGCGGGGTTTTTTTTGTCCGATGCTCGCCCCAGGGGCGCTGGTCCGGCGTCGCCCTGGAAATCATGAATGGACTTCATGTTTTTGGTCTGGTGCGCTGGCCGTGACGCGGCTGTGACCCGTTGCGCCTTTGCCCGGTGCACCTATGCTGAACCTGCAGTGCCACGACACCCTATCGCGCCGTTCGGCCCGTTCCCGTTCCCCCTCCGGAGCACCACGTGAACTACAGCTGCCTGAGCTGTCGAGCCAAGTACGTGATCCCCGACAGCCGCGTCGCTGCTGCGGGCCTTGATGGCTTGCGGGTTCGCTGCTCGCGCTGCCGGGCCATCATGGCGGTGACGACGTCGATGGCGGCGACACGGCGGCCTGCGGCGCCGACGCAAGCGGCGCCGACCACGTCGATGACCACGGGCGTCATGACCAATCCGTTCGCGGCGGTGGCGTTGCCGATGTCAATGGCTGCCGACGGACCACAGCGAGGCGTCACGTCGCGCGATGTCACCGGGGTCTTTCTGTCGTCGTCGTCAGAGCCCGTCACTCCGCTGGGAGCCCAGCACTTTTTTGCCGCCATCGCCGGTCGGTCGCGCGGGCCCTACACCGCCAAAGAACTCGTGATGCTCGCCGACAAGGGCAGGATCCGGGCCGGCACGCTGGTCTGGCGGCCTGGCGCGTCAGGATGGAAGCCTCTCAAACAGGTCACCGACTTCGACGTGTCCTGGCTCCGGGACGCGGTCTCTCGCCGCAAGCAGCGCGAACAAGAGGCCGAGGACACGGCGCTGAAGCGCCGCGGTATCAGCCCCATTCGCCTGGAGCGCCACAGCAGCACGCGGCGGCCTCTGCTGCCGGCCCTGCCTGATGACGCCTGGGACAGCGCCTTGCACGACGCCCCCAGCGCCATCCCGCAACTGGTCGGCGGCTCGGTATCGTCCCAGTTTGAATGGCGCGCGCCGACGCCGACTGGCGCCGAGCCCCGCTCGCGGGTACTCCGCCTCGCCTTGGCCGTTTTCGTCGCCGTCGCTCTGGGGCTGACGCTGGCGGCGTTGTTTCGCTAGAACGTCCGTCATGAAGACGCTGAACAACCTGCCGCGCCCGTCGTCGCTGTCACCAGCCCGTATCGGCGTGCGTCCCACGCTGTTGCGCGGAGGTCGGGTCCTCGATGCGTTTTTGCGCCTGGACACCATCGACGACGTGCTGGTGTGGCCCGATGGCTGTGAGGTGGCGCCGACGCAGGTGCCGCATGACGCCATCGTCGTCGACGTCAGCGATCGCTGGGTCATGCCCGGCTTGATTGATCTGCAGGTGCATTTTCGTGAGCCCGGCCAGACGCACAAGGAAGACCTGCTGAGCGGCAGCCGTGCGGCGTTGTGTGGTGGCATCACCAGCGTCGTCGTCATGCCCAATACGGTGCCCTGTCTCGACGACCCGGCCCTGGTGCGGCTGCAGCACGACAAGCCAGCCCAGCACGGTGGCATCCACATCTACGTCGCTGCCGCCGCGACCAAAGGGCTGTTGGGTCGCGAGGTCTCAGACGTCGCTGGCCTCAAGGCGGCCGGCGCCCTGGCGCTGACCGACGACGGCCTCCCGGTCATGGACGATGACGTGATGGCGGACGTGTTTCGCGCCTGCGCCCAGCACGACCTCGTGTTCATGCAACACGCCGAAGATCTCGAACTCACCAGGGTCGACGGCCATCATGCGCCGATGAACCAGAGCCTCACCCAGCACCTCGCTGGTGTGCGGGGCCAGCCCTCGTCTGCAGAGAGCCGGATGGTGGCTCGCGACCTCGCCCTGTGTGAGCGCCTGGGCGCCCGCTATCATGTGCTGCATACGTCGACGTCGTCGTCGCTGGAGCTCATCCGCGCCGCCAAGATGCGAGCGGTGCGCGTGACCTGCGAGGCCTCGCCGCATCACTTGCTGCTGTGCGACGAGGACGTCGTCCGGCCCGAGGTCTTGCAGCCGACGTCGGCGGCCGACCTCGACCCCTACAAAAAGATGAATCCGCCCCTGCGGGCTCGCGCCGACCGAGACGCGCTGCAGGCCGCCCTTGCCGACGGCACCGTCGACGCCGTCGCCACCGACCACGCCCCCCACGCCGACTTCGAGAAGGCCCGCGGTTTTGTTGAAGGGCCCTTTGGCGTCATTGGGCTGGAGACCGCTTTCGCCGCCTTACTGACCTTTGTCGACGGCGGCCTGATCACGCCATTGCGGGCTTGCGAGCTGATGACCGCGGGGCCGGCGCGCGTGCTGGGGCGGGCGGGACGCATGGGGACGTTTGCCGGCGAATGTGGCGACGTCGTTGTCGTCGATCCCCGCCAGGGCTGGGCCGTCACGCCGGGTGCTCTGCTGTCGCGGTCCAAGAACACCGCGTTTTTGGGCATGCGCTTTCGCGGACGCGTCGAGCGCACCTATTTGCGCGGCCTTTGTGCGTACCAGCGCATCAACTGACATCGACTGACATCGACTGACATCGACTGACATCGACTGACATC
>CAJBHN010000926.1 GCA_903952805.1 uncultured Myxococcales bacterium
CGGTCTAGGGGTCGGCAGCGTCGCCATCGAGGGGATTGATGCCGAGGCCTTGTTCAATGTCGGGCCCCGGAGGGCGTCGTGTGGCGGCCACGTCAGCCTGCTTTCGCCGCCGCAGCGGCATCCTCCCGCGCGATCATTTCGGCGCGAGCGGCGATGGTGGCGACGACCACACGGTAGTCTTCGGCCCCCGATGAATTGGGGTCGTGCTCAAAGATGGTCTTGCGATGGCTGGGAGCTTCTTTGAGCTTGGTATTTTGGCGAACGGGCGGGAGGCACAGGTCCCCAAAGTGCTTGCGCAGCGCTTCAAGGGCATCCCGGCAAATCTTGGCGCGGGCGTCGTAGAAGGTTGGCACGACGCCGCCCACCTTGACGGTATGTCCGAGATGAGAATGGACGTTCTTCAACGTCTTGAGCACCTGCTTGACCCCCACCAGGCTCAGGTAATCGCAGGCGACAGGGATGATGACCTCGTCGACGGCGCACAATGCATTTTGATTGATGAGGCTCAAGCTGGGTGCGCAGTCGATGACGATGTGGGTGTAGCCGCCGATCTCCTTGCCGGCAGCCTCCAGACGACGCGACAGCACGGCGCCACGCCCCGGGTGTTGGGCCAGCTTGATCTCGGCGGCGGCGAGGCTGTCGTCGCTACAAAGAACGTCGAAGGTGTTGCCGATGGGGACCACGGCGTCGTCGACGGACACCTCGTCCATCAGCACGTGATACAGCGTGTATTGGGCCTTCAATCCCAACGACACCCCGACGTTGCCCTGGGCGTCGGCGTCGATGAGGAGCACACGGCCGCCGCGTTCGGCCAGTCCGGCGGCGAGGTTCACCGACGTGGTCGTCTTGCCCGTGCCACCCTTTTGGTTGAGCACCGCCACGCGATAGGGCTTGGCTGAGACCACAGGAGGGGCGGCGCTGGCCGTGGCGAGGTCGACCTCGGTTCGGCAAGCCTCCGAGCACACATGACGGGTGCTGCCATCGGGCTGCCGCGACGCCTGGTACGCATACGTCGGCGTGAATGCGGTGTTGCATACAGAGCACGTGGCGCCGGCGGCACTCTGACCGGCACGGCACGGCAGCGAACAATAGGCCCGCTGTCCTGAAGCGGTGACCTCGACCTGGTAGCTCATGCGCGGGACAAAGGTTTTGCCACACACAGTGCACGGTGTGGGCAGGCGCGGTGTCGTCGTAGTCGTCGTCATGGATGGCCGATCCTAGCAGAGTTTCCAGGCCTGTGCGGGATGAAGGACGGATGCTTCATGGTGGCGGTCGCGGACCAGGGAATGGGAACTGGCGTCGCTGCACCACGGCTGGCGCCGCTACAGCGTTCGAGGCAGCAGCGTGAATACCTTGGTGAGGAAGAAGTCAACCAGCACCACCATGACGCTGACGTTGACCACCGTACGCGTCGTGGCGCGACCGACGCCTTCGGTCCCCTGGCCGCAGGTCAGGCCCTCGTGACATCCGATGATGGCGATGCCGAAACCGAAAAAATACGGTTTGATGAAGCCCGAGATGAAGTCCATCGCCTGGATGGTGGTGATCGCGGATTTGTAAAAGAGCGTCGGCGACACATCGAATGACACGTAGCTGATGATGAGACCGCCGATGATGCCGACGATATCGGCGAACAAGGCAACCAGCGGCAGCATGAAGGTCGCTGCAATGACCCGGGGCACGACCAGCTTCTTCACGGGGTCAGCGCCGAGCGCGCGGATCGCGTCCACCTGTTCGGTCACCCGCATCGAACCAATCTCGGCAGCGATGCCGGCGCCCACGCGACCACCGACCACGAGGGCACAAAAGACCGGACCCAGCTCGCGCATGATGGACAGGGACACGACCTTGCCGATGTAGGGCACCGCTCCCATGGTCTGCAGCGTCAGCCCGAACTGCAACGCAAAGACAAGACCGACAAAGAACAGAATCAGCAACGCGACCGGCGTTGACCGCGTGCCGATGGCCTCACACTGGTCGAGGATCGCCCGAATCCCCGGTGGGGGTTTGA
>CAJBHN010000927.1 GCA_903952805.1 uncultured Myxococcales bacterium
CGCAGGGAAGCATGACACGGGGGCGTCCACCCGACCACGACCACGACGACGACCACGACAAAGACGGATCAGCGGCGCAGGTCGAGGACGCAGATATCGTCGTCGCCGCCGATGGCACCCGCCGACAGTTCGGGGGCAAACGACGCATCGAGCTGCGTTTGCGCCGTGCACGTGAGCAAGGCGAGGGCCCCGTGCGCATCGGCCAGCACGTCGACGACGGTGGTTGAGGCGGGGGTGAAGCGACGGGTCCAGCCGACGCGACCGGCGGCGGACACGCGCCACAGGCTGGCACCGCTGGCGCCGTCGACAGCGAGGACGACCTCGACGTCATCAAGCACCACGATCGGGGTGACGGCGCGGGCGGAACTGCCGGCACCAAAGTCGACGCCGAGGTCGACGAATGGCGCGGTCAGCGCCAACGGCGCTGTCGAGGTGTGCAGGGTGGTGTCGACACTGCCCTGCATCGTGGTGGCGGCAAAGAGCGTGGGGGCGTCGTCGACGATCAACGGGACCAGATGGGTCAGCTGCACATTGGCGTCAGCAGCGGTGACGAGTTGCCCGTCGAGCACGTCGAGCTGGAAGTCAAGGGCTGCGACGACACCCACGGTCCCGGCGCTGCGGTTGGTGAGGGCGCCGAGCGCGGAGCCGGGCGCCAGGGTCCCACCCACGACCACGCCGGTGGACAAATCGTCGACCACCGACGTGAGCGCCGAAGGGCCGGCGCCGCTGATCACCCGGGTGAAGTTGACGCTGCCGCTGGCCGGAATCTTGAGCAGAAACCCGCACCCGTCGGGGCAGCCAGCGGCGTCGGTGAGGCTGACGGTCGAGATCGTCGGCGCAGGACTGCCCGTTGCCTGCCACTCGATGCTGGGACCAGCGGCCTCGCCGACGACGAAGAGCACGCCGTTGCGTGCAATGAGATCGTGCACAGTCGAGGGAGCACCAAGCAACCCGCCACTGCCGACGTGGCCGGCCCACTCGCAGGCCCCGTCGGCCCCGATCGACAACACGAACGCGTCGGTGTCGGCGACGCCCCTGCTCTGCAGTGTGCAGGCTCCAAAATTCAGGGTCCCGGTGAAGTCGCCGGCGACGACTGTTCTCGCCCCGACCGTCCCGGCCACCGTGATGTGCGTGGCGCCAAACCCAGTGTTGCGCAACAACTGCAGGCGCTTGCTCGGGGTGCCCGTCCGGCCGTCGATGTCGACGACACCCGCAGGCGCGGCGATGCGCACGGCGCCCAGGTTGCCAGTGCCGATGGTTGACCCAGTGGCGCCGGCGCTGGCCGCAAACGACACCAGTCCGTCAGCGTTTCGGAACAACGCCGTCGGCTCGTCGGCCGTCGAGTCGCCAAAGCGCCGAAACGACGTCGGCGCCGCCGGCTGCAGGCGCACCCGCACCTCGATGCGACGTGCGCGCGTCGTGTCGGGAATGCACACGCCGTCGACCACGATGGTGCCGTCGCAGGTCAGTGCCAGCTCGCTGCCGGTAAACGGCGCCGCGGCAACCGTGATCGTCTCGCCAACCTCGACCGGCAGCGCCGTATCGGCATTGAGCTCCGCGTCGTTGGCGGTCACGAGCCCGTCGCGCCCCGCACCGTCAAAGACGACGTCGACGACGGCCACGCAGACCTCACCGCGGCAGATCGCGCCGTCGACGCAGGCCGGTCCTCCGCCGCACAGCTCGCCTTCGCCCTCGCCCTCGCCTTCGC
>CAJBHN010000928.1 GCA_903952805.1 uncultured Myxococcales bacterium
CCATCGCGCTCAATCCGCTGGTCCTCGGCGGTGCGGTCATGACCGCCGCCGACACCGACGGCGCGATCGTCGTCGACGGCCAGCGGCGCCATCGACAGCTGGACCCAAAGACCGGCCTGCCGGCCCGCCTGGTTCGCAGTGCCACTGTCCTGGACAGCGACGCCCTGACGGCTGCTTGCTTGGCGCGAGCCATCTTCGTGATGGGCCCAAGGGAGGGCCTCGACCTCGCAGCCCGGCTGAAAGGGCCCGAGGTCGTCGTCGTCGGCGCCGACAATCGCGTCACCCTGTCGCCAGGCTTGAAAAAGCTGCAGGCCAGCGGGGGCCTCAAACAGCGCCAGCCCACCGACGGCCCCTGACATGACTGCTGTCGTCGTCATCGACCATATCGGCACCCTGGCCACCATGGACGGCTCGGGGCCCGGCGGCCTCGGCCTGGTCGACAACGCCGTCGTCGTCCTCGTCGACGATGTCATCGACCACGTCGGCGTCGTCGGCAGCATCGCCGTCCCCGCTGGCGCCACCATCATCGATGCCGGCGGCCGGGCCGTCGTACCTGGCCTCATCGACTGCCACACGCATCTGCTCTTTGCCGGCGACCGCGCCGACGAATTCGCCATGCGGGCCCGCGGCTGCAGCTACCAGGACATCGCCGCGGCCGGCGGGGGCATCAAGAGCACCATGCGGGCCGTGCGCTCCGCCAGCGTCGACGAGCTGGTCGGACTGGCCGTCCCCCGCCTGCGCGCCATGCTGGCCCGCGGCGTCACCACCGTCGAAGCCAAGAGTGGCTATGGGCTGACGGTTCCCGACGAACTCAAGATGCTTGAGGCCCTGCGCCTGCTGCCCTACCTCGTCGACGTCGACGTCCATGCCACCCTGCTGGCAGCCCACGCCGTGCCACCCGAGGCCGCATCAGCCAGCGCCTGGGTCGACACCATCATCGATGAACTTCTGCCCGAAGTGGCCCGCCAGCGCCTTGCCGACGCCTGCGATGTCTTCGTCGAGGCCGGCGCCTTCGGCGTCGTCGACGCTCGCCGTTTGCTGCGCGCCGCCCACCACCATGGCCTCGCCGCCGTCGTTCACGCCGAGCAACTCTCCTGGCAAGGAGGCGCCCGCCTTGCCGCTGAAGTGTCGGCCCGCGCCGCCGGCCACCTCGAACACATCACCGCCGACGACGCCAAAGCCCTCGCCGACGCCGGCGTCGTCGCCGAAATCTTGTCCACCGCCCAGGTCTTTCTGCGCGGCCAACGCCCCGTACCCGGGCGCTTGTTGGCCGACGCCGGCTGCGTCCTCGCCATTGGCACCGACTTGAACCCGGGCACCGCCATGTGTGCCGACCTGCCGCTGGCGGCGGGCCTGGCCGTCACCCAGGGCGGCCTCACTGCCGAAGAAGCCCTGCGGGCCATGACCGTCGGCAGCGCCCGCGCCCTGGGACTCAACGACCGCGGCGTCGTCGCCGTCGGCAAGAGGGGCGACCTCGTGGTTTTGGAGGCGGCGTCACCGTTCAGCCTGCTCTACCGCTGGGGAGAGCCGCTGGCGCGCACGGTCGTTCGCGCCGGCCGCGTGGTCCACACCAACACCTGAGGGCAGGCGCTTTCCAAACACGTCTTCTGTTTGGAAAGCGACGCTCACCCATGAGCGACGACCTCGCCGGCAAGGACTGACGCCGACGGACGCAGACGGACGCAGACGGCTCAGACGGGACCGTCGCCGACAGCCAGCGCATCGGCCGCGCGGCGTTTCTTGAAGAACACCACCTCCTCGACGAGGCCAAGGGCGACGTAGCCGCCGACGGCAAACACCAACGCCAGGCGGGCCTTGAACAACGCCACACCGACGACGAGGGCGACGACGACGGCAAGGATGACCGGCAGCGTGCGCATGCGCGGCCGGAAGTCCTTGAAGGTGCGGAATCGGATGCGGCTGACCATCAGGTACGACAAGATGACGACGAGGATGAGCACCGAGGTGTGCTGTTCGACGCCGGTCCCCAGCCCCCACGACTGCGCCATGATGACCGAGATGAGCATCGATGACGCCCCCGGAATGGGCAGGCCAACAAAGTACTTCGACGACCCCAGGCCACGGGCGGCCAAGACATTGAACCGGGCCAGCCGAATGGTGCCGCACGCACAAAAACCAAAGCTGGCGACGAGGCCAGCGGTCCCCAGCGGATACAGGGCCCAGTTGTAGACAATGATGCCCGGCGCCACGCCGAAGCTGATCACGTCGGCCAGCGAGTCCATCTGCACCCCAAAGTCGCTCTGGGTGCGGGTCAAACGGGCAATGCGGCCGTCGAAGGCATCGAAAAAGGCGGCAAAAAACAAGCAGATACCGGCGCGGTCAAAAGCGGCGGCGCCTCGCGCCGACAGCAGGCCGTCAAACAAGCCATCGCCCTGGAGTTCGGCGGCCTCGGGCGCGAGGTTGGCGTGGGTGGCGAGCATGATGGCCAGAAAGCCGCAGAAAATCGACGCCACGGTGAAGGCGTTGGGCAGGATGAACAGCGCTTTTTTGAGGTCGAAACGCGTCCGCAGCCGACGGCCAAGGTCCTTGACCTTTTTCGGCCGGCTTCGCCAAAAACGAAATCGGCGACTTGGACGCCGAGCGCCGTCGGCGATGCCATCGGTGTCGGTCATTCGTCACCAGCCGGCGTAAAGCCGCAGGCCGCCAGGTTGTTTTGGTCGAGGGCGGCGCAGGTGCAGGTGTCGAGGGCGGCGGCGCAGATGCTGCGGTCCTCGTCACTGATGACGATGGTCCCCTGCTGATTGGTGATGCGGTCGGCGGCGCAGTTGCGTCGATCCGTGACCGTCGGCTCGCAGTTGCAGATACGTTGCGCCAGCTCGACGCATGGGTCGGTGCAGCTTGTCAGGCCCACCAGCAACACCAGAGACCATCCAAGGAGCAATCGAGCCATGGGCGTCGGGTAGCGCAGCGCCCGGACTCCCACAAGACGCCACCGCCGAGGGCGCCACCCCAGCAGCCACGTGGTATGCAACGGCGATGGCTGTTTCCCTCGCCGACCGGCAGCGGCGCATTGCTGCCCACAACTCCGTCGTCGGCGCCCTCGTCGATATCGACGACACTCTCGACGCCAGCAGCGCCGTCGCCGCCCCGGGTCCTCTCGCTGGCGTCACCGTCGTCATCAAAGCCAACATTGCCCAACAGGGCCAGCTTTTGTCGGCGGCGTCAGCCATGCTGACGGGCTACCGCGCCCCCGCCGACGCCACCTGCACCGCCCGCCTGCGCGAGGCCGGCGCCAGCATCGTTGGCACGAGCAACATGGACGAGTTCGGCATGGGCAGTTCCACCGAACGCAGCGTGTACGGCGCCACCAAGAACCCATGGGATCTGTCCCGCACTGCCGGTGGCTCCTCGGGCGGGGCCGCCGCTGCCGTCGCCGCCGGCTTCTGCGACGCCGCCCTTGGCACAGACACCGGCGGCAGCGTGCGCCAACCGGCAGCCTTCTGCGGCGTCGTCGGCTTCAAGCCCACCTACGGCCGCATTTCTCGCCGCGGCGTCGTCGCGTTCGCGAGTTCCCTCGACCAGGTCGGCGTCATCGCCGCCGACCTCGCCACCACCGCCGCCGTCGCCACCGCCGTCATTGGCCCCGACGACGGCGACAGCACCACCGTCGACAATCCCCTGGCCGATCTGCGCAGCGCCGTCTCGGCCGGCGTCACCGGCTTGCGGGTCGGCGTGCTGCGCTCCATCGTCGCGGCCGGCGCAAGGAGCAGGGCGGCGATCAACTGCAGGCGGAGCTTCATGGTTTCAAAATGTAAAGCGAGACACGGCGGTTGCGCTGCA
>CAJBHN010000929.1 GCA_903952805.1 uncultured Myxococcales bacterium
AGCCGCCCGACGCTGATGTGAGTCAGGGTCGGATGTTTGCCCACCTGGACGGGCGGGTGGTGCCAGCATTCCCGCAGCCAACAGCGGGGCCAGCGCGTCGCCGAGGGCCGAGCCCACGCGCCGCAGTTCGTCGATGAGGGCGTCGTCGATGACGGCGTCGTCGCTGTCGGCGTACATCAGCGCCTCAACGGTGGCGCCGACCAGCACGGGCACGGCGATGAAGCTGCGCGGCGGTGCCAGGCGCATGAGGCGAAAGAGCGTGCGCTCCATGGTCGTGGGGTCTCGTGCTCGGCCCACGGCGACGTGGCGCTGCTGGTACGCCGTCGCCAGCACGCTGTCGGCGGTCAGGGGCACCAGCACGTCGCGCATGGTGGCGGTGCTGATGGCTCCGTTGGCCGTTCGCACGTCCCAGCCGACGGCGATGTTGCTGCGAATGACGAACAGCGCACAGCTGCGCAGAGGCGGCACCAGCAGGCGCAGCACCATGGGCGGCAGCGAGTCGCGCGCGGCGACGACGTCTGTGTGGCCGGCACGAAGCTCGGCGATGGCGGCCTGGCTCAGGCTCGGGGACGAGGCGGGGCGCAGATCATGGGGGCCATCGGCGGGCAAGCGACGATGCGCGTTGTCGTCGTCATCGTCGCTGAGGTCGATCTCGATGGCGTCTTGGGCGCCAACCATGTCGGCGACCTCGGCCAGCGCCCGGGCCATGGGTGACGTCGAGACGTTGACGTGGCCGCGGCGGACAAACACCTGCAGGGCGGCGTCGGTGGACGGTGGGGGGAGGGCTCTGCCCACGTGGTCGGCGTCGGGGGCCGCCGCCAGCAGCCCGGCTCGCCGGCTGTGCAGGAAATCGGGATCGGGTTTGACCACGACGGCGTCATAGGCGCGCGCCAGGCGTTCGAAGAGCACGCGGGGTCGACAGGCCCGGGGCTCGATGGCGAGCCCGCAGACGTGGCTGAGCTTTTCGAGGGTGGCGGCGTCGCTGGGGTCCAGCAGGGCGACCACCAGCCGGCGCCGTTCGATCGACAGGGGCAGGGCCCGGTGGCGTTGGGCCAAAGCGCGGGTGAAGGCGCCGAGAGCGGCTGGCGGCGGCGTTGCCGCCAGCACCAGTTGGGTGGCGTCGGTGGCTCCCAAACTGACCAGGGCCTCGACGAGGCGGGCGTCGCTGACGAGCCCCGACCGGTAGACGCGCTCGGCGAGGCCCAGGCCGCGGTACGGTGGCCAGGCCATGAGGGCCGCCAGGTCGTCGGGGGCGACGCCTTGCGTGATCAGCGCGTCGTGCAGGGAGGCCACCGATTCGCTGTAGCGCGATGTGACCGGCACCAACATCGACGAGACAGCCGACGACCACCGTTCATTCGAGCTGGTGGGCCCTCATAAATACATAGGTGCTTATGTGGTTTAAAAGTGTAGCTGCGCCGCCCCGCGCAGTGCCGTGCTGACGGCTGTGTCGTGGATGCCGACGTCGTCGTACAGATCACACCGTCGCTGTCGAGGTGGCCCATCAGGCGGTGGCCGACGACGGCGGGGACCCTCGCACCGGGCAGGATGACCCCTGTCAGGATCAGGGGTCGGCGGCGTCGACGCCTGAACTGCGACCAAATTCGCCGACGACGTCAGCATCCAGGAGGTGCTGCCGGCATCGATGGTGCCGGGTTCTCAGGCGACGACATCGACCAAGCTCGTGATGGTCTGCGGTCTCCTGCTTGGCTCGGACGGGATCCAACATCAGGCGTTGATCGAATATGACGCAACGCGCAACACCCGTCCCCGCGAGGTCGGCGGTGACGGCTGCGGCACCCTTCTTGTCTTCCCGCCCGGGGTCTCCCGGTCAGCGGGCGCGGATGACGCTGTGGGCGTTGCGGACGCCCGTCTTCTGCTCGAGCTGGGCGTCGACGACGGCGCTGTCGGCGTTCATGAGGATGAACAGCACAGCGCCGCGGTCGCCGAGCTTCGGCAGGTTTTTCAGCCAGGTCTGGTAGTCGTTTTCGATCTCGGTGATGACC
>CAJBHN010000930.1 GCA_903952805.1 uncultured Myxococcales bacterium
CGATCTCCGCCCTGGCCGCCGTGCTCATCCAGGTGGGCCTGAACCTCTGCAAGCCGGCCTTGTTCAAGGCCCAGTTCAAGCTCGGCGTGAACCAATGGGCGCCCTTTGCGCTGACCATCATCGCCGTCATGGTGACCGACCTTCTCAAGGGCGTCATCGTCGGCGTCGTCGTGGGCTTCGGCTTCGTGCTGCGGCAAAACGTCCAGGGAGCGCTGGTGGCCAGCACCGACGTCGACGGCGCCGTGCGCCTGCGCTTTCGCCGCGACGCGACGTTCATCATCAAACCGGCGTTGATGGCGGCCCTCGACGAGCTCGACGACGGTGCCCGCATCGTCATCGACGCCACCGACGAATACATGGACCAGGACGTCAAAGAGGCGCTGGCGGCCTTCGTCGACAACGCCTCCCAGCGCCACATCAGCGTCGAACTCGTCGGCTTCACCCTCAACGGCACCAGCACCGGCCACTGACCGGGGGGCGCGGCGTCGCCTTCGTCGCCGGTGCCGCGATCACACCCGGCCGTCGCCCATGTGGGTTGATCCGCACGGTTGACGTTTGACAGCGGACGAACGTCCGGTACTTTTGCGGCGACGGCGTTGGCAGGCGACGATGCCAGCCGCGGGAGAGGTCAGGCTGATGGTTGGTGTTCGCGCAGCTGCAGCGGTCGTGCTGGTTGCCACCGTCGTCACCAGCGGCTGCATCACCCTGTACGAGCCGATGGGTTCGCTGCAGCGTCCGACGCTGTTGAACCCCGCCGACCCGACCTTTGCCGGCAGCCGCATCTTGCTGCGGTGCCTGCCGGGTGAAGATCTTCCCCCCGACTATGCCGAGAAGGTGTGCCGCAATCTGTCGCAGTCGCTGCGCAACCAGGGAGCCGACACCGAGACCATCGTGCCCCGTGCTCTCGACGAGGGCCAGGGTCGGCTGGCCTTTGACGGCGTCGGCGCCGACTTCACCATCGAGGTCGGCTCCAAGACCGAGCACCACCATGACTACCCCGACATGGCGGTGGCCGCGGTGCTGACGCTGACGGCCATCCCCGCCATCGAGGAGGAGACGTATGCGCAGCAGATCACGGTGCGGGGCAAAAACCAGGTGGTGTTGGCGTCAGACACGATGCGGGCCCGCTTTGTCACCTATACCGGCTGCCTGGTGTGGAGCATCAACTGGCTGCTGGACCTGGCCGTCCGCGACGACGACGACGACCTCACCGGCGACATCGGCAAACAGATGTTCTCCCGCGACTTCTATCGCCAGGTCTCGCAGCTGGCCTGGAACGCGCGCGTCCGCTCCGACGTGCTGGGGCTGACCAGCCCGACCGTGCGGCAGGCGTCGCCGCCGGCCTCGTCCAGTGTGGCCGTGCCCGCCGTGCCGCCGACTGCGCCGCCTGCGCCGTCGTCACCAGCGCCCACGCGGTCGCCGCCACCTGCGCCGCCGACGACGACGGTGCCGACGACGACGCTGCCACCGCCGCCACCGCCGCTGTTTTCCGACCCCACAGACGAACCCTACCGGTTCTGAGGATCGCCATGGAAACCGCGCTCCTCTTTTGGCTGTCGGTGCTGTTCCTGTCATCGGACCATGCGGCCGATCCGATTCAGCAGGCCTGGCTGGGGCGCTCGCACACCCGCGACCTGTCGTGTGAGCGCGTGAGCCAGGCCGAGGCCCACCGTCGCTTCCCCGCCACGGTGCCCGCCACCGCCATGCGCAGCACCACGTTCATGGACGTCGACGCACTGGTCTGTGCCCGCCGCCTGGTGCCCGTGGGCGAGCGTGACGCCCGCGACGACGTCATCGTGTCCCAGCTCGGCACCGAGGTGGCCGCCATCGTCGGCGCTGTCGCGGGCGTCGTCGACCCCGCTGATATGGGCGAGGGGGGCGGTCGCGTCTTTGTCGATGCCTGGTATCCGTCGCCGCCGGTGGCGCAGAAGATCGCCATCGCCACCCGCCAGGCCCTCGCCCAGGGCGGTCACCGGGTCAGCAACCTCGCGCCCCTGTTGGCCGCTGGCGACGTCGAGGTGCTGCAATCGCTGAGCATCGCCGAGGCCCTGCCCGTCACGTGTGCGCGCCTGTTTGCCGAGCAGACCTTGACCGGCCGCGACGTCTTTGTCGGCGTCGCGCTGCTGCGCGACAACGAGACCCAGCTCCACGCGGGCCTGTGCCAGAAAGGGCGCTGGCAATGGTTGCGCTGAGCTCCCACCGTTCGTCGTCGTCGTCATCGTCGTCGTCGTTTCAGCCGCAGCGGCTGTCGGCCGTCGTCTTGACGGTCCTGCTGTCGATGGGGTCATCGACCCTTCGCGCCGAGGGCGTCGAGGGCGTCGCCAACGAAGACCTGCAACGCGCCCGGGTCGAGCTCCTGCGGCAGCAGCAGGCCAACCACCTGCACCTGCGAGCCTTCGATCTCATCGACGAGCTCGTCTATGGCTGGACCCAGACACCACCGTTTGCCACCGACACCGCCGTCGTCGTCGCCGACGTCACGGTGCCGCTGGGTTTTGGCAGTGGCCTGGAGGCCCTGCTCGAAAATCATCTGGCCGAGCTGCTCCTCAAGCATCCAGAGACCCACGTGCGCCAGGCCCACTGTCCGGCCTGCTCGCAGCTGCTCGTCCATGCCGACCGCGAAGGCACGGTGGTCTCGCGGGGCATTGATCAGCCTGGCGCCCTGGCCCGCATCGGCACCGACACCAAGGCC
>CAJBHN010000931.1 GCA_903952805.1 uncultured Myxococcales bacterium
CACGGGGCTGGGCCTGGCGTTGTCGCACCGGATCATCGTTGAGCACCAGGGCAGTATCGAGGCCAGCACGAGTCCGCTGGGTGGGGCCCGCTTCACGGTGCGGCTGCCGGTCACGGCACCGGTCATGGCTGCCCCGCGGGGGTGAGCTCGGGAGGCAGGCGACGGCAGCGTTGATCAGGGGGACCAGGCAGGGCTCCTGGTCGGTTTCTCCCGGGTGCGTACACCTGCCACTGACACCTCCATCAGCACCCGGTTGCCCACGGCACCGCACAGCCCCCCACAGCCCCCCACAGCGCCACCGCTGGCAGGAGTTGGCATGAGCCACACCACCCCCGACGTCCGCCCGCCGCTGGAACCATCGACCGAGCTGCGGGCTTCGGGGCTGCTGCTGCTGCGGGTCGTGCAGGCCGTCGCCGCGGCGATGGCCACGGTGCAGCGTGAGCGCATCCGGCCCCTGCGGGAGCGACCCCTCCACCGCGTGTGAGCGCGGGTCCCGCTGGAGTACAGGCACGGCATGAGCCTGCGCGTCCATGTGGCCCCCCGGGGCATTCGGGACTTTCTCAGAGACGCCGTGGTCGACGGCGGCGGCATCGTCACCGACGACGTCACCGATGCCGACGCCCTGGTCTACACCGCGGCCAACGACGTGGCCGGCCTGCGGGCCCTGCTGCAGCAGCAGCCGTCGATCCGCTGGGTGCAGCTGCCGTGGGCGGGCATCGAACACTACGTCGACATCCTCGACACCAGGCGCGTGTGGACGGCCGGCCAGGGCGTCTACGCCGACGACGTCGCCGAACATGCGTTGGCGTTGACGCTGGCGGGCTTGCGAGACTTCAAGCGGCGGGCGACGGCGACGGCCTGGCAGGCTCCTTCGGGGCGCTCGCTGCGCGGGGCCCGGGTCACGGTCTTTGGCGGCGGCGGCATCACGACGGCGCTGCTGCCGTTGTTGGCCCCGTTTCACGTCGAGCTGACGGTGGTGCGCCGGCGCGCCGACCCCATGGTCGGCGTCACCCGCACGCTGACCCTCGACGAGCGGCTGGAGGCCGTGCGCGACGCCGACGTCGTCGTCATCGCCCTCGCGCTGACGCCCGCCACCCGCGGCCTCGTCGACCGCACCCTGCTGGCGGCGATGGCCCCCTACGCCCTGCTGGTCAACGTCGCTCGCGGCGGCCACGTCGACACCGACGCCCTGTTGGCGGCCCTGCAGCAGGGTCGCATCGGCGGCGCCGCTCTCGACGTCACCGACCCCGAACCCCTGCCGCCGGGGCATGGGCTGTGGTCCAACGAGCGCTGCTTGATCACGCCCCACTGCGCCAACACACCGGCAATGGCGGTGCCCGTGCTGCGCCAACGGGTGCGCGAAAACGTCCGCCGCTTCGTGGCCGGCGAGCCCCTGCTCGGCATCGTCGACGTCGACGCCGGCTATTGAGGCGCTAAGGGCGCGGCGCCCGACGGTCCGCACGCTCGGTCGCCTGCACCAGTCCCTGCTGCAAAGCCTGTTGCAGCGAAGCCTCGTCAAAGGGTTTCATCAGCACGAGGTCGCCGTCACCGGCGAGGTCACCACGGCCGGTCACGAGCACCGCCGGCAAGCGGGGACGATGCTCACGCAGACGCAGCAGCGTGGTGGGCCCATCCAGATCGGGCATGGTGACGTCGACGACGGCGATGTCGTAGGCGTCTGGCACCGCCAGACCGGCGGCACCACTGCCAACGTCGATGACCCGGTGGCCAAGGCGCTCCAGCAGCCGGCGGGTGGCGCGCCGGACACGGTCGTCGTCGTCGATGAGCAGCACCGACAACGCCCGGGCGTCGACCGTCCCGTCGTCGGCGGGTGAGGCGGCGACGGCAGCGGCGGCAGCGACAGCAGCGACGGCAGCAGGAACGACGGCAGCGACGGCAGCGACGGCAGCGACGGGGACGTCGGCAGCAGGAACGACGGCCGCGGCGGCGACGTCGGCAGCAGGAGCGACGGCAGCAGGGACGGCGAATGATGCAGCCTGCAGGCCGACGGCGCGGGGCAGGCGCACCGTGAAGGTCGCTCCATGACCGGGTGAGGAGCTCACGTCGACGGTGCCACCGTGGGCGCGCGTCAACCCGAACACGGTGGCCAGACCGAGGCCGCGTCCGCCCCGCTTGGTGGTGAAGAAGGGTTCAAAGATGCGCCATTGCACGGCCGGCTCAATGCCGGCGCCGTCGTCGGTGACGGTGAGGATGACCTGATCGTCGGTGGTACTCAGGACGATCTCAACGAGTTGGCCTCCCGCCGTCGAGGCTGCGTCGACCCCATTGTGCAGCAGGTTCAGCACGACCTGCTGCAGTTGCGTGCGGTCACCCACGACGACGGCGTGGGCCTTGATGGTGCTGGCGAGCCGGACGTGGCGTGGCACCGTGGGCATCATCAAGCGGACGGTGTCGGCGACGCCGGCGCCGACGTCGACGACGCCCGTGACCGGGGCCCGCGTGCCCGCCATCGCCAACAGCTGCGAGACGAGGTCTCTGGCCCGGGCAATGGTGACATCGGCGTGGACGAGGGCCTCAGCCCGGGCATCGTCGCTGTGGGTGCCGCGGGCGGCAATGTCGACGTCCGCCCGCAGGATGGCCAGCAGGTTGTTGAAGTCATGGGCGATGCCGCCGGCCAGCAGGCCGAGGGACTCCAGGCGGGAGTGCGCTTCCTCGTCGGCCTGCCGCTCCCGCAGCGCGGTGATGTCCTGGGTGAACGAGGCCACTCGGCGGACGACGCCGTCCTTGTCAGCGAGAGGGACCACCTGACGAATCACGGCCCGTCGACCGGTTGGGCTGTCCAACCAGCCGTCTTCCTGGCGCTGTGGCTTGCCCGTATGCAGAGCAGCCTGCAGCAGCTGGTCGAGGGAATGGGGGGCCAGCGTCCGTGAGGACGTGCCAACGGCTTCATCGCCAAAGCCCAGCAGCGCTTGCCCCGCCTGATTGACGGATTCCAGCAACAGGTCCCGGTCCGACAGACGCCAGAAGCACACCACGTCGCTGGTGCGCTGCAGCAGGCTTTGCAGGCGGCCCTCGCTCTCCTGCACGAGGGCCAGCGAACGCTCGAGGTCATATTGCAGTCGCTCCGCCTCGGCCCGCTGGCGCCGCCGCTCGTCGATTTCGCGGGGAAAAAAACCGCGGGCGATGCGCAGCAGCACAAAGGTCGCGACGACGACGTTGATGGTTTTTGGAAAGGCCAGCGCCAGCGGATGTTCGAGACGGCTGCCAATCTGGCGGGGCAGAAAGCCAAAGTGCGAGCCCCACAGGGCACCAAAATAGACACTCTCAAGGACATTCTTGCCGGCGTCGACGACCAGCACCACCAGCAAAGCGAACACCAGCGGGTCGCGCTGCCTGGTCTCTGGCAAGCGCCACGCGTACAGCGCGAAAATGGTGCCCCACAACGCGACCAGGGTCACGTAGGCCGAAAACGTCAGAATGGCGCCAGGTTGCATGGTGGGTCTCTACGCCAACGTAGCGCGAGTTCGGCCCACACGGTACCGCCGTCGACCGTTTTCAGGCCGCCAACCTCGTTGACGAATGCGACATCGTCGACGACAACGGCGTCATGCTGGCTGTACGTTCGCTCCGCTTTTCCCATGGCTCCCGAGTCATCCTTGACGACGCCACCCAGGTGTTTGACGACGCCGATCGCACCGCGCTGGTGGGCGACAACGGCGCCGGCAAATCGACGCTGTTGTCGATGCTGGCGGGCCGCTTCAAGGCCGAGGGCGGCACCATCGAGCGGGGGCGTGGGCAGACCCTGGCGTTTCTGGCCCAGGAGCCAACGCTCGACCCCAAACTGAGCGCCCGCGACGCCGTGGCGCTGTCGGGGCGCGAGCCGTGGGAGGTTGACGAGGCCCTGTCCCGCTTGCACATCGCCGAGCCCGACAAAGAAGTCGGCGCCCTGTCTGGCGGTCAACGTCGTCGTGTGGATTTGGCGAGGGTGCTGTTGGAGCAGTCCGATATCCTGCTGCTCGACGAACCCACCAACCATCTCGACAAAAGCGCCATCGCCTACGTCGCCGAACGGGTGCGCCGCTGGGGCGGTCCGGTCATCGTGGTCTCCCACGATCGCGCCTTCCTCGACGACACCTGCACCCGCGTCGTCGAGCTGTCTCGCGGCAAGTTGCACGCGTATGCGCCCCCCGCCGACAACGCCACGACGCTGACCCACAGCTTCATCGAGCAAAAGGTGGTCCGTGACGACGTCATGGTGAAGACGCAACACAAGAAGGAGCGCCTGTGGCTCCGTGAGCTCGCCTGGCTGCGGGCCGGCACCCCTGCCCGCACCACCAAGCAAACCGCGCGCATCGATCGCGCCGGCGAATTGCAGGCCTTCGTCGAGACCGAAGCCGACGCCATCCGCCACAAGCAGAAGACCGTGGCGCTGGAGGGTCAGCAGGTTCGTCGCCTCGGCAAAACGATCATCGAGTGCAAGGGCCTGGCTCTCGATCGCGGCGGCAAGCGCTTGTTCAACAACCTGGACCTCGTCGTCACCCGCGGCCAGCGCTGGGGCGTGGTCGGCGAAAACGGCGCCGGCAAGACGTCGTTCTTGCTCGCCATTCAGCACGCCTGCGGTCGCAACCTCCCCGAGAGCGAGCAGGTCGAGCCCGCCGAGGGCGCCCTCATCGTCGGCGAAAACACCCACATCGCGGTGTTCGACCAGCACCGGGCCCAGCTCGATCCCGACGCAACGCTCGAGGCCACCCTCGCCGCCGACAACGACCATGTCTTCTTTGGCGAGCAGCGCATCCATGTGTCGAGTTGGCTCGAACGCTTCTTGTTCGACGGCAGCGACCGCAAGCGCCGCGTCAAGACGTTGTCAGGCGGTGAGCAAAACCGCCTGGTGCTGGCCCGCCTCTTCCTCGGCGACGCCAACGTGCTGCTGCTGGACGAGCCCACCAACGACCTCGACGTCACCACGCTGGGTGTGCTGGAAGAAGCGTTGATGGAGCATCAGGGCTGCGCCTTCATCATCTCGCACGACCGTCGCTTTCTCGATCGCGTGGCCACGGGCATCTTGGCGTTTGAGCGATTGGACCCCGACAAGCCATCGGTGGTCATGCCGATCATCGGCGACTGGACCCACTACGAGCGCACCCAAAACGCACGACTGGCGGCCCTGGCCAAGGGCCAGCTTCCCCAATCATCGTCGTCGTCGAACGCCGGCACCGCGTCAGCGGGCAAAGGTGCCGCCGCCCCCGCCGCGCCGCGCCGCAAGCGCAGCAACAAGGAAGAGCGGGAATTCGCCAGCATCGAAAACAGCATCCAGCTGCAAGAAGCTCGTCGAGAAATCCTGGCGGCCAAGGTGCTCAACCCCGATGAGATGAAGGACTCGTTCCGCGCCAAGGCCATCTCCGACGAGCTCAACGGCCTCGACTCGTCCATCGAGGCCCTCTACGTGCGCTGGCAGATCCTGTCCGACCTCGCCCCCATGTGACGTGCTGTGACGACGGGGCGTGAGCCGGAGGCAACGATGACGGCGCTGGTCCATGAAGACGGCCCGGGCGTGCTGGTGAGCACACCAATGGGCGACGTGTACGCCGTCATCGACGGCGACCCGGGTGCCGCCGTCGTCACAGCCTGCGTCCACGGTCTGCCCGGGGGCGCCCGGGACTTTCGAATGTTGGGTCGGGCCCTGGCCAGGCGGGGCGCCTGTTGCGTGCGGCTGGACCTGCCGGGTTTTGGCCGCTCACCGTCGTCGACCGAGCTGCTGCGGCTGCCGCAGGACCGTGCGGCCCTGGTGGCGGCGGTGATGAAGGCCCTGGGCCACCGCCGCTACGCGGTGGTGGGGCACTCCTTTGGCGGCACGGCGGCCCTGGCGTTGGCAGGCATGGCCCAGACGTCGACGGCGGTGACGGCGCTGGGGCTCATTTGCTCGGTGGGCATCACGCGCCATCAGGGGCTGACGGTGCCCCATGAATTCACCGGCGCCATCGCCGGCCTGCATGGGCTGCCCCACGTCGGCACCAGCCTCACCAGCCCCTTTGTGCGGCTCTTTCGCCTGGCCACCGAGCGCCTCGGCGTACGCGGCGATCGGGCCTTCACCGACGACGAACTCGTCGACCACGCCCACATCATCGGCGGCCTCGACTTCAAAGACCTGCGGGCCTTCGCCAGCGCCGTCACCGCGCCCACGCTGGTGCTGTCGGCCGAGGACGACCGGCTCGTCGAGCCGGCGGTGTCGTTCACGCTGGCGGCGTCGTTGCGGCAGGCATCGCTGGTCACCCACCACCACCGCCAGCAGGGCGGGCACTTCCTGCAGCACCGCGCCCCCGGCGTCATCGCCGACTGGCTGATGGCCGTCGCTGGTCGCTGATGGTGGGCTGGCGAGCGCCGTCGTGCGTGCGTTGGATGTCTTGGGTGATGACCGTGCCCGCACCGATCGCCGCAGTGTCGTCGGAATTCCTGAATCATGCGTTGGCGCAGGGGGGCGACGACGTTGTCTTCGGAAGAGGATGTGGCGAGGGACGAGCGCGCCCCAAAGTTGTGTCGACGGAAGCGACAGCGGCCGGCGCCCCCTGCGGGATGGGTTCACGCTGCGAGTGTTTTGCGCCAATGAGCATTCTTGGCCCTTGTGTTTTCCGCGCAGCTCCAGCCATGGTTCAGCGAATCCTCGACGAACGAGCACGACCGGCACGGCGCGAGCGCGACACCACATGAGGAGAGGTCCAATGGCGGTGCGGCGATTTCCCTCTCATTTCTTCGCACACGTCTGCGCTCTGACGTCGGTTGGCTTCGCGCTGTGGCGCGCGATCACGTTCACCTACTCGACGACCAGCCTTCGACTGCTGACCATCGGACTCGCGCTCATCTTTCTCGGAGCACTGTGCAGTGCCGTGTGGCCATGGAAGCTCGTGCGCATCGCAGCCATGGCAACCCTCAGCGCCGCTGTCGGATGGCTGGCATTGCCGGCGCGCTCGACCGATGTCGACGTGTTGACAGCGACCTACATCGCCGAGCTGCGCGCGTACGACGGGGTCGTTTATGCGTGGGGTGGAGAAGTTCCCCAGGGAATCGACTGCTCCGGGCTCGTACGAGGAGGCTTGAGGGACGCCTGGTTCAAGCTCGGACTCCGCACGTTCGACGGCGGCAAGATCCGGAAGGGTCTCGCTCATGGCCTGCATTGGAAGCCCAAAAGTCCAGGTTGTCAACAATCTACAAAAAACAATTGACAGAATGTGTTGCCGCACGTCCAATCAGGCCAGCGCCGCATCGGCTCGCGCGGCATCGAACACCCGTACCTGGAAGGTTTCCACCATGGACAGAGACAAGATCCTGCTGACCCCCGGCCCGCTCACCACCACCCTGCGCACCAAACTCGCGATGCTCAAGGACTGGGGATCCTGGGACGCTGACTTCAACGCCGTGACCGCCAGCGTGCGCAAGAGCCTGCTGGCCACGACGGCGGTGGAGCGCTTCAGGGCGACGCAGGGGCAGGTGGGGGGGCGCTCGGCTGTTTGGTCGGCTTGCTTGGTTGGTTGGGAATGTGAGGAAAATGGGTGTGATGTGAACCGAACTGAGTCAACTTGCGCACACAC
>CAJBHN010000932.1 GCA_903952805.1 uncultured Myxococcales bacterium
AGCAAGGCGGTCTCGTCGTCCCACAGCAACAGGTCGTCGCCGGCGGCGCGGGCTTCGTCGGCGCTGAGCGCGGCACCGGGAAGAATCACGTTGTGGACCGACTCGGAGGCCAGGCGGGCCAGGCCGACAGCGGTGCGAGCGAGCTCGTCGATCTCGTCGGCGTAGCGGGGGGCGTCAGAAGACGTGGCGAAGCCGAGTTTGCCGTCGACGACCACCCGAATGGCGGCGGCGCGACTCTGGCTGCGGGTGATGTCCTCGATGGCGAAGTCGCGGGCAGAGGCCGACAGGCTGGCCGACAGCCCGACGGTGGCGTCGGCGGCCGAAGCCCCGGCGCGGCGCGCGGCCTCGACAAGAGCCTGGGCGAGTTCTTCAGCGGCGACGCGGTCGTCGGTTGGTATTGGCAGCCTGGTCATCCGGTCCCCCCAATCGTGATGCCGTCGATGCGAACCGTCGGCAAACCCACGCCGACGGGGACACTCTGACCGTCTTTGCCACAGGTGTAGACGCCCTTGTCGAGCTCGGCGTCATGACCGACGCGGGTGATGCGCTGCAGGGTCTCTGGGCCGTTGCCGACGAGAGTGGCACCGCGGACAGGCGCTGTGAGCTTGCCGTCCTCGATGAGGTAGCCCTCCTTGACCTCAAAGACGAAGCTGCCGTTGGCGATGTCGACCTGGCCGCCGCCAAAGGCACGGCAGTACAGGCCCTGCTTGACGGAGCGCACGATGTCCTCGGGGTCGTCGGTGCCCTTGCCCATGAAGGTGTTGGTCATGCGTGGCAGCGGCGGATGACGAAAGCTCTGACGACGACCGTTGCCGGTGCGCTCGATGCCCAGCAGCGAAGCATTCAGGCGATCGCTCAAAAAACCCGTCAGCACACCGCGGTCAATAAGCACCGTGCGCGACGTGCCGTGGCCCTCGTCGTCGACATTGAGGCTGCCGCGCCGGCCCGGCAGGGTGCCGTCGTCGATGACGGTGCACAGCTCCGACGCCACCCGGTCCCCCAAACGACCAGCAAACAGCGAGGTCTTCTTGCGGATGAAATCAGCCTCGAGGCCATGGCCAACGGCCTCGTGCAGCAACACGCCCGACGACGACGGCCCCAGCACGACGACGCCCTCACCGCGCGGAGCCGGTCGGGCTCCCCGTTGGGCACAGGCCATGCGGACGGCTTCTTCGGCGCAGGCCTCGGGCGAGTTGATCGGGGCGTCGAAGTGATCAAGGCCGATGCGCGAGCCGCCACCACCGGTGCCGGAGCGTCGCTCGCCGTGGTCGTCGATGACGACCTCGACGCTCAGGCGCACCAGGGCCCGCCGATCGGTGACGATCAGGCCTTCCGAGTTGGCAATCAGGATGTCTTCGTCGACGTCGGCGTAGCTGCAGGCGACCTGCACGGGGGCTGCCCCCTCCTTGCCGAGGGCGATGCGGGCGGCGTCGTCGAGGCGGCGGACCAGGGTGGCGCGGCGATCGATGGGCACGTCGGCCGGAGGCCTGGAGGGGTCGGCGTGGGTGAACCGACTGCGCGTCTGCAGGGGCCGTGCGACGACGATGGTGTCGAGGCCGCCGTCAACGCGGCTGGCAGCGTCGGCACAGGCCAACAAGGCCTCGTCGCTGGTGTCG
>CAJBHN010000933.1 GCA_903952805.1 uncultured Myxococcales bacterium
GCCCACTCCGTGGGCGAAGATCAAAGAGATCTCGGGATCAGGTTGCCAGGCCGTCCATCTCGTGCGGACGACCAGACAGGTGCAAAATATCGTTGCGGACCTGCGTCATCAGCTCGCCCATGTCGGCGCCGACGGTTTCTCTGGGCGCCCCGAAGGACACGCAGACCTGACCGTCATGGTGCGCAACAAATTGATCGGGAGGGATGATGTCGGCTGGCCCCTCGAGCCAGCAGGGAATGATGGGCACGCCCAACCCCATGGCGACGTGGAAGCCACCTTTTTTAAAGGCGCCGAGCTTGGTGTTGCGGGCCCGGGTCCCCTCCGGCGAGATCCACACCGACACGCCCTGCTTGAGCACCTGCTTGGCCTTGTCGAGCTGAGCGATGGCCTTGTCCCGGTTTTGGCGATCGATGGGGATGAACCCCGATGCCAGCAACGCGTGGCCCCACAGCGGCACCCGGGTGAGCTCCTGCTTGGTCACCATGCGCAACGAACCGGGCACCGCTCCCATCAGCGCCGGAATGTCGAGGATCGAACAATGGTTCGACATGACGACGTAGGGCTGGCCCGGCTGGAAGTGCTCACGGCCAATCACCCGCAGCGACGCGTTGCCAGACGTCATGATCCGCCGCCAATAGCCGTCGATGAGGCGGTCGGCGCAGGCCACCGTCCCCTGGCCGATGGCCATGCGGGCCAGAAAGCGGGCGGAGATGTCCATCGTGTACAGAATGGTCTTGTACAGGGGCCATCGATCCATCCGATGGGGGAACGTCGGCTCCCGCACGTGGGCCAACAGCTCGACGCCGTCGAGGCTGACAGGCGGAGTCACAGGCGGGGTCACAGGCAGGGTCACAGGCAGGGTCACAGTGCCGAGAGTTGCCACAGTTGGCATCAGCCTGTCATCAGGGCGTTCCGGGAGCGTTTGCGGGCGACCATGCTCGACAACGCTCGACAACGCTCGACAACGCTCGACGGGGCGGTATCGGTTGGGCAGGATGGCAGCAGCAGTCCATGGCGCGCGGCCCCCGCCGCGCCTTCGAGGGAGCCCGTGGCGGAATCCGACACCCTGCAGCAGTTGATCGATGACGGCGTCATCGATGAGATTCATGGACGCCTGATGAGCGGCAAAGAGGCTTCGGTCTTCATTGTCGAGCGCAAGGGCGAGCTCATCGCCGCCAAGGTCTACAAGGCCCGTGAACAGCGGACCTTCAAGGCCACCGCCAGCTATACCGAGGGTCGCAATCAGACGCGCAACTCCCGGGACAAGCGGGCCATGGGCAAGCGCACCAGCTACGGACGCGAGCTTATCGAGGAAAACTGGCGGGACATGGAGTTCCAGGCCCTCAGCGCCGCCCGCGCCGCCGGCGTCCGGGTGCCCGAGCCCATCTTGCTGTACGACGACGTGCTGCTGATGGAGCTGCTCGTCGACGACGAGAACCGCCCCGCGCCCCGTCTGGCGGACTTTGAACTGCCCGCCGACGTCGCCGAACTCTTGCACCGGGAAATCTACGGCCAGGTTCGTCTGCTGTTGGCCGGCGGCATGATCCACGGCGATTTGTCGGCGTTCAACATCCTCATCGCCACCGGCGGCCCCACGCTCATCGATCTGCCCCAGGTCGTCGACGCCGCTGCCAACAGTCAGGCCAAAGAGCTGCTGCAGCGGGACCTGCAAAACGTCACCGAACACCTCGCCCGCTTCGACGCCCGCCTGCTGCGCTTTCGCGACTGCGGCCTGCCCCTGTACCAGCACTACCAGCGTGGCACCCTCGATCAGGCCATCGACCCCGAGGACGGCACCATTCGCCGCGACGGCCGCGGTGGTCGACGGGTGCGGGACGCCGAACGCGGTCGCTTTGGTCGCGATGGGCCTCCCCAACCCCGCCAGGACGGTCCCCGGCGCGATGGCCCGCCGCCGCCGCAGCAGCAGCAGCAGCAGCGCCACGACGGACCACGCAGCTACGGGCCGCAGCAGCAGCAGCAGCAGCAGCGCCACGACGGGCCGCGCCGCGACGGCCCGCCGCAGCA
>CAJBHN010000934.1 GCA_903952805.1 uncultured Myxococcales bacterium
ACCTGTGACCGGTTGACCTGAACAGAGCTTCGGGTGAACGCGAAACCTCCCTGCGAGAAATCGAGAAAGAGGGCATCGCCAATGATGTCGTACGTATCGGCGGCGCGCGAGATCGCCTGCCCGGATTCGTTGTTCTTGTCGAAGACATAGACGCGATCGAAGAGAACAGGGATTTCGGTGACCTTGGTCGCCGAAGGATCCCACCGCACCCGATATGGCTCTGTCGAGTAGTAGTTGAGCTCGGCAAGGCAAGCATAGCCGTTCGCCTTCGGCTTTGCCTCACCGTCGAGCGACGCGAACACCTCGGGCAGGACAAACATCCCGGTGATCGACACCTTCGGTTGTGCGTCGCGGATCATCGCGGCGGTGTCGAGAAAGATGCCCGCGCCCGTACCGCCGGCAAAGCTCGCACAGATCACAACGTTGACCTTGTCGCCGGTAATGACCCGATTGGTCGCTTCTTCGCCCCGGATCGACGTCACCTGGTTGAAGGCACGATTAAAGAGCGCGACCATCCGCTCGCGGTTTTCCCAAGCCACCAGTCGCGCGATGGGGCGGATCTGGCCGGCACCCTGGGAAATGTCCATTCCCTTGGCGGTCTCCATCAGCAGCGGGTCGAACCATTCGGCGATGTGCCGATTGCTTGCAAGGGCGGCGGCGCTCTCGACGTATTGGCGGATTCGCGAGCCGTCGAGATTCAGCCGCTCTTCGGCTCGATACCCGATCAGCTTGTCCAGCTCACCAGCGGTCGTACCGGCCTCTTGTTGGTGGCCTGCTTGCTGGGAGCCGACGTCGGTGTCAAAAGAGACGTAGGCGACGCCGGGCAACCCCCCCGCGAGGCTTCCGAACCGCTCGATGGTCAGACGACGCACCCGCTCATAGATCTTCGCACCCGTTCCGCCGCAGGCGACAAAGATCGTCGGGTAATACTTGCCGAAGTTCTTCTGGTCTTGCTTGGCCTGGTCGGCAATGGTCTGGGCTTGCTCAATTGACATTGGGTCTCCATCGTTGCGAATCGTGAATTCAGAATGAGTGCCGGTCACGCGACCACGAGAACGTGGCGGTCTATCACCCCGGCGACTGCTGTTCGCGCAGCAGCCCGCGTAAGGTGTTGCGGTCGGCTCTCAGGTCGTCCCGTTCGCGTCGAACATCGGCCAGATGCGCCTGCACCGCCAACAGTTCACGCCGCACCGCAGCAAGCAGGTCGGCGCTCGTTGTCACCTGCTGGGCTGCGGCATGTGGGTCGAGGCCCGGCGCACTGGCGACCTGCCACGCACTCGGGGGGAGTGGCGGAAGCGTCGGCACGTGCGGTACGGCCGGCAGGCGAGCCACGAGTGAAGCGCCCGTTGCCAAGGCCAACCACGGGTACACGACCAGATCGCGGTTCAGCGTGACCAGATCCTTGACCAGACGCGGGACAAACGTCGCCACGAGCGCCACCAAATCGCTTCGAATCCTGCCCGGTGTTGCATCGTCATGCTCGAATGGCTTGCCGGCAGGAATCTCGGCGTAGCGGTCCTCGTGGGCGAAGCCCTCGCGAATGGCGCTGTCGTCAGGCCCCGGACCCGATGGTCGCGCAAAGGTGTCGAGCGCCCAGAGGACGGGGGGAAGGTCGAACCGAACCAGCTCCATCATGGAGTCGTCGGTCGCCCCCTTCGCGCGCTGGATCTGCGCCAAGGTCTCGCTCTCGATGTTCTCGAGCGCGACGTACGCAAGCGTCGCGCCCTGCAACTCTTGCCCCTGGTCAGGACTCGCCTTCCTCAAGGGGAAGATGCAGGTCTTGTAATAATCGACAAGCACAAGGAGTTGGAGATAGCGCTCGACGGGCTGCTCGGCGAACGCGCGTGCGACCGCACCGCCAAGCGTTGTCCGCGTTATCGGGTCGTCCGTGAGCTGCCCGATGGCCCAGCGCAGTTGTCCGAGCTCGACGGCCGCTGCCGGTCCATCGGGACGCTCGGTGAGCGTGAAGATTGGATTCCCGAAGGCCTCGAGCGCATCGAATCGCAGCGGATTGCGCTTCGTTGTGACGACCCCGAGCATGACCCCGAGCAGAAGCAGGCGCCACGCCGCGAGCGTCGCTTCGGCGTCCTTCACGCTCAGCGGCACCAGATCGGCAAACCTCGTGTCGTCAAGGTCGAGGTGGACGCACGACCGGACGCCATTTCGCTCCCGATCGTGGCGAACCTTTTTGTAGGCGGCAGCCATCCCATCGGCGCCATGAAGGCTCGCGATGCTCGCGGGAATCAGTCCCGAAGCTTCGGTGTAGATGAGGAACTCGCTGGCGGTTGAGCCCTCGACGCGTGCAACGTTCATATTGGGAATCTTTGAAACTTCTACAGCTACCGACTGGAAGAAAGCGTTTACAACCGGACGGTTTTTCTGTGTCGTTTTTGGAACCACAACGTAACAATCGCGGACGATTCCCCGAACGTTTGCCCCTTGATCAGTATTGATCCACGGCAACGCCCGCTTGAAGGCGTCCTGCGCGATATCAACGAGCTCTCGCGCGTCCGCTGAACCACATCGCGCAAGCAAGGCGTCGGCGATCGAACGCTCCTGGAGCGCGGGCCGCTCGTCACCGAACCAATCCGTGGTGCCGTTCGTCCCGCGCAGCGCGAGCCCAGCGCACCGATACAGGTCGCGAACGAAACGTTCAGGCTCGGTCTCGAGCCAGGAGCGAACCATTGCCGTGCGATCGAGCTGCTGCGGAGTTCCGGTCTCGGCGATTGATTCAAGAAATCGGTCGATAAACTTCGACAGCGATCTCTCACTCTCGGCCGCCCCTGTCCCAAGACAGGCTTCGGTCAACTCCTCGAACTCTGCCGCATCGCCCTCGTCGACGTATGTGGTCACTATCGACGAATTCGGACGAGCATATTTCTGCTCGAGATCTGCGACGGATTTTCTCTGTTTAGAGAGAATTTCTCGAAGCGCCTCAGTACCGGCGAGTTCCTCATCGGACAGCAGCTGCTCAATAACCTGCCCGACGAGCCAGCACCGCAATCGGTTCAATGTGCGAGAGGACGAGCTGGTGACTCGAGCGAGCCCGGCGCTCGACAGGAACTGCCGATAGCTCTCGGTCTCCACCGTTGACGGGCCGGACGCGCCGAGGTGGTGACGCCTCGACCGGGCGTTGACTTCGACCTTGTTCCTGTGGACCTGCAGGAGTACCTGGGCTCGATTGACCTGAACCGAGCTTCGCGAGAAGGCAAAACCGCCCTGCCAGAAATCAAGAAAGAGTGCCTCACCCACCATGTCGTACGCGTCCGCCGCGCGCCGAATCTTCTGCCCGCCCTCATTTTCTGCTCCAAACACGCAGACCCGGTCGAACAATACCGGGATCTCGAGGGGCGCGGCATCTTGCGACCAGCGGACGCGGTACGGGTGGGTCGCGTAGTGGTTCAGCTCGGCAAGACTCGCGTAGCCGTTTGCTTTTACCGCTGCATCGCCGTCCAGGCTGGCGAACACGTCCGACAGAAGGAACATACCCGTGAGCGTCGCCGTAGGCTGGGAGTCGCGGACCATCGCCGCGACGTCGAGGAAGATCCCGGCGCCGGTGCCACCAGC
>CAJBHN010000935.1 GCA_903952805.1 uncultured Myxococcales bacterium
CCTCGCGGCGGTTGGTTTCGCCTGGGAAGCAGTGCCAATCGGCCGACGACGGGACCCAGCATTTCGCGACAGCATCCTGCGGGTCTACGAACACCGATGCGCCGTCTGCGGCTACGACGGCCGCCTCGGCAACACCGATCTCGGCCTGGAAGCCGCGCATGTCCGATGGCACACGCATGGTGGTCCGGACGATGTCAGCAACGGCCTCGCGCTCTGCGTCTTCCACCATCGAGCCCTGGATCGAGGGGCGATCGGGTTGGACGGCTCGCACCGCGTCCTTGTTTCCCAAGACGTTCATGGCCAGACCGGGGTCGAAGAGCTTCTTCTTCGCTTTCACGGTGCGCCACTCCGATTGCCACAGCAAGGATTTGGGCGTCCTGAGCAGCGTCACATCGAATGGCATCGAGCCGAGGTATTTCGGGGCGAACCTCGAATTCATCTGAATATCACTTGATGAACTGCCGAAGGAGAATTCGGACGGATTTGGAATGCGGGAAATGGTCGGCCGATCCGCTTCCATCGAGATGGAAGGCCCAAATGATTCGAGCATATCGATATCGGCACCGGTGGCCGGTTTCATCATCGGTGTAAGACAGATTTGCCGAGCACCACAGCCGAATCAGCTTCCCAGCCCAACCTTGGGCGGTCGTTTCCACTGCCGCGTGTGACGTTGCTGCTCGACCACCCGGTCCACCTCCAGGCTCCTCAACTCTCGCAGGTGGCGCCGCTCGATCTTCGGGTCAGCTTCATGCTCGTCGACCTGGAACACGCGCCACGCCAGCCGCCCGTTTGGGCCGGCAGGGATCAGGATTTCCTCGACCATTGCGGGCAGGGATTCGTGGACGTCGTGCTCCCACACCCGAACGGCCCGCCAACCCAGTGCCTCCAGTGCCGCCGTTTGTCGGATATCGCGGGTGGTGTTTTCGCGATGACGAGGTCCGACGACCACACGACGTCGGCCGCGGCCGCCGCGCAGAAGGGGCAAGCGCTGGTGCTGCTGGTGGTGGTGGTGGCGGTGTCGGTCATCTTTCCCCCGGCCCGCACCATCGCCGACACGTCCGGCCCCGATCAACCAACCGTCCGATTCGAGGCAGTCGGCGCCGCCGCCCACCGTCGACGCGGATGTACCGCAAATCCATCGAATTGCTCGTGTGAGGAACATGAGGCATTCATGAACGAGGGCAGCAGCATGGGGTGCCAGCCGGATGACCTGAAAAGTGCTGATTCGGGCGACCCGGCTTCGCTCAGCTTTCGGCACAAGCCAGCCCGCCCATGAGGGAGCATGGCCTGGCCGGGGACGTCTGCGTGTCGGGGGCTGTGGGGATGCCGCCGCTCAGTTGCAGAGCGGAATGGCGCACGTGGTCGTGTGTTGGTCTTCCGCAATCGCCTTCAGCTGCTCGATCTGGCACGCCGGGAGCGTCGCGTTGTTGCCGGCGACGACGACAGCACCGCCGATCGAGGCGACGCTGCCCAGGCCGGCCAACGAGACCATGGCGGTGTTTTCTTCGACGCTGAGGCCGCCGGCGATGGCGCCGAGTCCGGCCACGCCGCACAGGTCGGTCAGCGCGGTGCCCTTCACAAACACCGCGCCCGTGACCCTCAGCAACGACGGCAGCTCCACGGTGTCGAGGACGGGGTCGTCGAACAGATAGAGGGCCAGGTTGATCCTCGTCGTCGGCAGACCGGTCAGCTCGGCCAGCCGGGGGGCACTGACACGCCGGGCGAATTCGGCAGAGCCCACGTCGAGGCCGCCGGCGCTGGTCAATACCGGCAACTCCACGTCGGTGAGCGCGGTGATGTTGAAGCCGACGCCGCCGCTGACGACGCCGAGCCTGGGCAGCTCGACGGTGACGGGCCGATCAAGCGCCAATCGGTTGGTCGTCGCATACAGCACGCTGCCGTGGGGGAGGCGGTCTTCCAACTGCCCGTAGCTGTGAACACGGTTGCGAATGGGGTCATCGACGGTGGCAACGCCGGTGCCCACGCGCACCAGGCTGACCAGGCGCCACACGATCTGGTCGTCGGCGCCGAAGCCATTGTCCCAAAAGAGCACACTGCCGCCGGCCTCTTCGAGATGGAGTTGGCTGACGCCGCCGTCGTTGTTGAGGTCGGGATCAAAGACCTCGTCGCCATCGAGGCGATTGTTTTCAAATACGATCAACGAGCCGCCGATGGTCAGCGCGGCGGCGGCGCGGGCGATGTCCACCCGCAACAGCGCGTCGTTGTTGGCGATGACGAGGTCGCCACCGAGGCTGACGAGGTTGAACAGTTCGACGGCAGTGAGGGCCTCGTTGCCGTTGGTGGTCGGGAAGCCCGAGTCATCCAACACGTCGACCTGAAAGCCGCCGATGAACACGTCGCCGGTGACGCGCTTGAGCCCGCGCAGCCGCAGCACCTCCAGGGCGGTGGTTCCCTCGACGGTCAAGGTGCCGTCGATGACCTCGATGCCGTCGAGGGCTTCGGGCGCGGTCACCGAACCCGACAGCGTCACGTCGCCCGTGATGCATCGAACGGGGGCGCCGAGGGCCGGGACGGAACCGTTGTTGGCCGCGGAGAAGCCCGGCTCGAATTGGCCCGCGGTGATGCACGGATCCACCTCGCCTTCGCCCTCGCCTTCGCCTTCGCCCTCGCCCTCGCCTTCGCC
>CAJBHN010000936.1 GCA_903952805.1 uncultured Myxococcales bacterium
GGCGAAGGCGAAGGCGCCGCTGGTCCGCTGAACCTGCCGAAATCCGTCGTTGGCTGCACTTGCGCCACCAGCAGCCACGCCGACGCCCTCAGCGCCGCAGCAATGTTGATGATCATGTCACGACGTCGCCGGCGCCAGTACCTCACCACAGTGGAGTTGACCGGTTGATGCGCCGCGAATTTTCGGCGTGAGCAAGGCGCGGCTCAGGGCTGGCCCTCGTGGCCAGACCGAGCACGCCATAACGCTCACGTCGAAAAGACCAAGCGAGATGCGATCACGAAGAACCGGTCGCGGCGCTAGAGCGCCACAGCGGCCATCGGCCCCATCGGGGCGACGGGGCACGCCGTGTCAGCATCATCAGCAAGAGGCGACCGGTCCCGCCGGAGGCGGAGCGTCACCCGAACGCCGCCGAGGGACCCATTGTTCTCGACCATCAGCCTGCCGTCATGGCGGCGCGCGGTTGCTGAAGCGAGGCTCAGACCGAGGCCTTGGCCGTGTGTCCCCCGGTGGCGGGAAAAAAATGGTGTGGAGACATAGGGCAAATCCGCCGGCGCGATTCCCGGTCCATTGTCGTCGACGGTCACCGTCACCCAATCGTCATCGCAAGAGATTTGGATTTCCACCTGCGGTTGCACCCCAGCCGAAGCCGCACGCACGGCGTTGTCAATCATCGCTCGCAATGCTTCGCGAACCTCGCCATCGACGACGGGGACAACGACCTCATCCCCCAACACCCGGATGGCCGTCGCGGGATATTCGACGGCGATCGCCTCACAGCGCTGTCGCATATTGACCTGGACCCGCGTTCGGTCGTCTGGCCCCGCCAGTCCCCGCATCTTTCGCACCACGTCGGCGATCCGCTTGGCCGCGGTCATGGCGTCATGAACGGCTTCAAGGGTTTCAGCAGGGTCGGCAAATCGGTCTTCCACGACGAATTCCAGGGAGGCCATCAACGCCGCCAGGGGATTGTTCATTTCGTGCGCCAATCCCGAGCTCAGCATCGCCAGCGCGGTCAGGCGATGCTGCAATTCGAATTCGGCGCGGTCTTGGACCAGTCGCTGGAAATTCCGAGACAGGCCGGCGAAATGCTGCTCCGCCGCGCCTTCGAAACGGCGTCCGCGAACGATTCGATTCACCCGCAGCAGCAAGACCTCAAGGAGATTGGACCGGTCAATATACTCATCGGCACCGGCTTCAAACGCAGCCACGTCGGCATGGGCCTCACCGTCGATGGACAAGATCACGGTCGGCACCCTGGCGGTGCTTTCAGCGCTGCGTATGGCCCTGCAAAAGTCCAAGCCAGACATGTCTGACAAATTCAGGTCAACCAGCACGACATCCGGCAACGACTGCACAATCTGCAGACCAACAAAGCCCGATGCGACCTGAACAACCTCGTAGCCGGCCGAGGCCAGGGTGTCGGCGACCAGGCTGCGGGCCTGACCGCAACTGCCCTCAACGACCAACGCCCGGGGAAGCCGTTGGAGGACGGCATCCGCAGATACGCTCGACCCGAAAATATTCCCCACATCATGGGGATCACTGAAATGCTTTGCCAATGGAGGCGTCGCATCCAATTCCACGCTGGTGATCTGCCGACCGGGAGTATGCATCATGACTCCTGTTGCCGCCCCTGAAATCGCAGCGCTCTCCGTGAGCGCCGCGATTTCCAACATTCAATCCCGAATCCAATCCCAAATACACCGTCAGAGCATGCCGACGTGGTTGACGGCGTGATAGGCGGCACGGAACAGCTCGCCGAGTTGGCTCATCTGACCGGTCGAATCGACGCTGACGGCCGTCCATCCCCTGGCGGCGCCGCTGAGGACGGGCAGACCGACCGAGAGTTGCGACGCCTGTTCAACAGGCAGGGGAACCCAGACCTGGGGCGGCTCTTGCTCAAGCCTGAGGCGCAGGAAAACCCAATTCGCTTTCCCCCCGAGATGGACTTTGACATCGGCGGTGGATTCTTGAAATCCGATCGCCTTGTCATCGCCGAGCAGTGACCGCACCAAGGCATAGGCCTCGCGTGCCTTCTGCGGGGGAACTGGCGCGAGAGCACTGCCAGACACGCAAGCGTGCCGGTCGGCCTTCAGGTCCCGGTCAGCCCGATTGCGGGCAAATATCGTCAACACCTCGGCGACCATCGATTGGCTGGCATGGATGATATCGCGAGCATACGCAGGCAGTTCAGGCTCTGGCGCGACAAACCGTGGCGGCTCAGACGACTTGGGCATTCGCTGGGTCAGTTCAGCTGCCAGCAGCAGCCCATGGGCATAGGCGCGCAGACCGTCTGGATTGAACCTCGATTTCTGCAGCAGCGCCAGCAGATCATAGGGCGGTACTTCGCGACCAAGGGCGTCCCAGTGGGCAAATGGCTGCTCGTCAAGGCAGTGCAAGGTCCGCGTATCGGTGAAGAAGTGCCAATTGACGCCGTCGCTGGTCTCGATGGCCACGGTCGCGCCCGGGCTGGTGAAGCGAAACCGCGCCAGACATTCGTCGATGCTTTCGCTCGCGGAACCGACCAGCCCTCCCGTGCCGGTCGAGTCGTGATCGGAGCCGTGTGCCGAAGAATTCCAGTCTTGTGTGACAAGACTCTCGGCGGCATTCGTGAGATCATAGCCGAGCATCGAAAAGAATGATCTGACCAGAGAACGCTGATCCTGCTCCCGAACCGGTTGGTCGATTCTCTTGGCGCATTCGATGTATCGTTCGACAATTCCGTGAATCTTTGGCATGTTACTCCCCACAACCATGGCCAACAACGACATTGCCCTGCACGTTGCAGGTTAAGCCTAGCTGAACTCGACGCGCCTGTCTCCCCGATTTGTTGCATATGACCGTGACCATTTCGCCCTGTGCGGACGGCCCAACCCACCATTCAGCCGGTCGGTAGAGACCATCGCCAATCCGGGGCGCTTTTGATGTCACTGCCAACGAAGCAGTCTCCTCCGGGTGCCACACGAACGGGAACCGCACGGCAGGTGACGGGAATATGAACTGCGGTCGATACCGATATGGAAGTGGCTTTCATGCGTGACCGGTACGCACGGCAGGGCATTGGATCATGAGATGGTGATGAGAAAATCATGGGAGATCGCTGAGGCATGTGATCCGCGTCAACGAAGGGTACCGCTCCCAGCTCCCAGCCAGGGGCAAGCGCGGCGTAACGGTAACCGTCCGGCCTGCGTCGTTGTGATTCAGCCCTGAGTGTCTGCCCATGCGCCGGAAAGCAGCTCGTCGAGCCGGCTGACGGGATGGTCGCCAACACGGCCGATGGCGCCCGTGCAGTACACCATCGGGTTGATGCTCCAGGCTGTGCAGGGAGCCGCCAAGGCCTCGAGCCCCGCCACGTTCGCGCCCGGTGTGTCGCCTCGAACAAAGACCGAGTTCTTCCGGCCGAGGGCCAGCCGGCGCAGGGCTCGTTCGTGGCCGTTGTTGTCGAGGGGGACCCGGATGTCCTCGGGAACCCTGCCGAGCGCCTCGCACTCTTTCAGTCCTTATCGGATGCCGATGCCGATGTGGCTCTGGGTGACCGATCAGCGACGCCGGGAGCGGGGCGCGTGAATCTGTGACACAATGGCGCTCGGCGAGCGAGCACCTCGACCTCTACGTGGTCGTCATCTGTCGTCGATAGGCAGCCGGAGTCAGCTCGGCGGCTGGCAGGTCGAA
>CAJBHN010000937.1 GCA_903952805.1 uncultured Myxococcales bacterium
CGACACCAAGGTCCGCTTCGAGTTCGTCGCAGCGGACGGCGCGGTGACCGTGCTCAAGAAGGGCCTCGGCCTGCTCGCCGGGGAGATCCTCGACACCTCCGCGATGAGCGCCTCGGCGCTGCGCGCGTTCTACGCGGCCCAGATCGACGACGCCAAGGCGACCGGCGTGCTGCTCTCGCTGCACCTGAAGGCCACGATGATGAAGGTCTCCGACCCCGTCATCTTTGGTCACGCCGTGAAGGTCTTCTTCAAGGACGTGTTCGCCAAGCACGCCGACGCCCTCGCCAGCGTCAACGCCAACCCGAACGACGGCTTTGCCCAGGTCCTCGGCGCCATCCAGAAGCTGCCCGACGCAGCCCGCACGGCCATCGAGCAGGACATCGCAGCGGCCTATGCGCAGGGCCCCGAAGTGGCGATGGTGAATTCGGACAAGGGCATCACCAACCTGCATGTCCCCAGCGACGTCATCGTCGACGCCTCGATGCCCGCCATGATTCGTTCATCGGGTCAGATGTGGAACAAGCAGGGCAAGCTGCAGGACACCAAAGCCGTCATCCCCGATGCCAGCTACGCCGGCGTCTACGAGGAGACCATCAACTTCTGCAAGGAGCACGGCGCCTTCGACCCAAAGACGATGGGCTCGGTCCCAAACGTTGGCCTGATGGCCCAGGCCGCCGAAGAGTACGGCTCCCACGACAAGACTTTTGAAGTTCCCGGCGCCGGGACGGTTCGCGTCGTCGACGACACCGGCGCCGTCGTCTTCACGCATAGCGTTGAAGCCGGCGACATCTGGCGCATGTGCCAGGCCAAAGACGCGCCGATTCAAGATTGGGTCAAGCTCGCCGTGACCCGCTCTCGCTTGAGCAACACACCAGCGGTGTTCTGGCTCGACGACGCCCGCGCCCACGACCGCGAGATCATCAAGAAGGTCAAGCAGTACCTGCCTGGCCACGACACCTCGGGCCTGCAGATCGAGATCATGTCGCCGCGGGCAGCGACACGCTTCTCGTTGGAGCGCATCAAGGAGGGCAAGGACACCATCTCGGTCACCGGCAACGTGCTGCGCGACTACCTGACGGACCTCTTCCCCATTCTCGAGCTCGGGACCAGCGCCAAGATGCTGTCGATCGTGCCGCTGATGAACGGCGGCGGTCTGTTTGAGACCGGTGCCGGCGGCTCGGCCCCCAAGCACGTGCAGCAGTTCAACGAGGAGAATCACCTGCGTTGGGACTCGCTGGGCGAGTTCCTCGCGCTGGCGGTCTCGTTGGAGCACCTCGCCGAGACCACGAAGAACGCCCGGGCCAAGGTGCTCGCCAAGACCCTCGACGCGGCCACCGGCAAGCTCCTCGAAAACAACAAGGGACCGCAGGTCAAATCCGGCACCCTCGACAACCGCGGCAGCCACTTCTACCTGGCCATGTATTGGGCCCAGGCCCTGGCCAGCCAGAGCGACGACGCCGAGTTGGCCATCCGCTTTGCGACCCTGGCGAAGCAGCTCGCCGACGATGAAGCCGTCATCGTCGACGAACTCAACGCCGTGCAGGGCAAGCCTTGCGACATTGGCGGCTATTACGCGCCGAACCGGGAGCTGACGACGAAGGCCATGCGCCCGAGCGCCACCTTCAACGCCGCCATCGCCGCGCTGAGCTGAGCGCCATGAACGACGACGGGGTGTCCACATGGACACCCCGTTGTCGTTTGGCTTGGGCGGGCCTCGTCACGCTGCCGGCTGTCCGCCTCAGCCCTCGCCCTCGCCTTCGCCTTCGCC
>CAJBHN010000938.1 GCA_903952805.1 uncultured Myxococcales bacterium
CACAAGCACGTGCCGATGATGGAGAAGAATCCAGGCGAGGCGATCAAGAACAACGTCGTCGGGACTCGCACCGTTGCTGAAGCCGCCGGCCGCCACGGCGTCGCGGTGTTCGTCCTCATCTCCACCGATAAGGCCGTTCGTCCAACGTCGGTGATGGGAGCCACCAAGCGGGTGGCGGAGTTGTCGATCCAGACGTTGCAGCGCCGCTACGCAGACACCCGCTTTGTCGCCGTCCGATTTGGCAATGTCCTGGGCTCGGCCGGCAGCGTCATTCCCATTTTTCGGGAGCAGATCCTGCGTGGTGGACCCGTCACCGTCACGCATCCGGACATGATTCGGTACTTTATGACCATCCCCGAGGCTGCCCAGCTGGTGGTGCAGGCGGGCGCCATGGGCAAGGGCGGCGAGATTTTCGTGCTCGACATGGGTGAGCCCGTCCGGATTCTTGACCTTGCCAGGGACATGATTCGCTTGTCTGGCCTCCGTCCGTTTGACGACATTGACATCGCCTTTTCTGGCGTTCGCCCTGGCGAGAAGCTCTTTGAAGAACTCGGCACCACAGGCGAAGAGGTCGTCAAGACCCACCATCCGAAAATCTTCATCGGCCAAATTGCCGGCGTCGATCTCGATCACCTCAACGCCAGCGTTGAACGCCTGGTGGCGTTGGCGGCAATGGATGACGGCGTTGGTATTCGAGCTGAGCTCTGTTGCTTGCTGCCTGAGGCCCTGATTGGCGCGGACCTGCCGGGCGTCACCGGACCAAGCGTGTCGACACCCCCTTCGCCGTCGTCGTCTGCGTTGATTCTCGCTCGTTGACGATGCCAAGCAAGTCCAAACCCTCCTGCGCTGGCGGATGGGCGTGCACACACGGCCGCACACCGACCTGAGCGTCGACGTCGAGCCTGCAGGCTCTGGTGCAGTCAGGCTGTCGGTCAGCGGTCCAAGACGGCCATGACCCAGATGTCGTAGAGGGCGTGGGTCCAGGCGGCGATGGCGAAGCCGCGGGTCTGAAAGATGACGGCGAAGACGACGCCGGCGAAAAAGCGAAACACGAAGGCGCTCATCGTGAACGCTTCGCCCATCGACCCCACGTGGTGGACGCCCGAGAAAATCAAGCTGGAGGCGACGACGGCCACCACGCCGGCGACGATGGTGCCGACGCCGAGCAGCCGACTGAGGACGGCAAAGATGCCACCCAGCAGCACCAATCGGAACACGAGTTCCTCATAGAGGCCGGCACCGACGGACATCACCAGCTTGTAGATGAGCCCGGGCTGATCACGGGCCGCCGCCATCGGCACCATCAACAGCGCTGACAGCCCGGTCACGTTGAGCATGACGTTGATGACGACGCCCACCAGCAGCGCATAGGCCGTGCTTTCGACGAGCATGAGCGGGAAAAGCCGCGGATGGAGTTCGCCGTTGCGCCGCAACACGGCGACGGCCACCAGAAAAGCCACCAGTACAGCGGCGTTGAACCCCAAATAGCCACTCGTATTGTCGCCAAAGACCGCGAACAGCACGCTGCTGACGAAGTCGACGCCATTTCGGACCCCGCCCGTGAGCAGGATCCCGAGTTGGTACGCGACAAAGAGCGGCAAGACCGCCACCAGCGCCGTCAGGGGCTCACGGCTCTGGGTGAAATAGGTCGCGCGCGTCGCGCGGGTCGCCCTGGTTCGCATCACAATCCTCCAACGAGTCAACCAGAGCCTACTCTCTTGGTACCGGCTGCCCACGACCACGTTGCCACCGACCGATTCCATCGACCAATTCCACCGACCGGGCTTCCCAGCAGCCGCCACGATGGGCAGGCTGTGGCGTGCTTATTGGACGTCACCGTATCGATCCGCCTGTGCTCCTGGCTCCCATGGCGGGGGTCAGCGAGATGCCGTTTCGCGTCATCGCCCTGGAGCTGGGGGCCGGATTGGCGACCACGGAACTCGTGAGTTCATCAGGCATCAAGTACAAAAACCGCCGCACGCGCCAGTACATGACGTTTGATCGAATCAGGGAGCGGCCCTATTCATTGCAGCTCTTCGGCGGCGATCCCGACACCATGGCCATGGCTGCCGGTGTGGGCGCCGAGCACGGCGCCGACATTATTGACATCAACATGGGGTGTCCGGTCCGCAAGGTGACCGGGACGGGCGCAGGTTCGGCGTTGTCGTGCGATCCACCCCGAGCCGCAGCCATCATTGAGGCGATGCGCAAGGCTGTTGGCGACGACGTCCCCATCACCGCCAAGATTCGCTCGGGGTGGGATGACAAGTCGATCAACGCGGTAGAGATGGCCAAGACCCTGGAAGGCGCCGGCTGCGCCGCACTCGCCATTCACGCCCGCACCCGCGCCGCCGGCTACTCCGGCCATGCCGACTGGACGGTCCTGCAGCGGGTCAAGGCCGCTGTCAAAATGCCCGTCATCGGCAACGGCGACGTCGTCACGATGGCCGATGCACGGCGAATGATTGCCGAGACCGGCGTCGACGCCGTCATGATTGGCCGCGGCGCGCTCGGGAATCCATGGATTTTTCGTGGCTCCCAGGGTCTCAGGGACCTGCCGCCACCAACCCCGGCCGAGCGCCTGGCGCTGATCCAACGTCACTTCATCGAACATCGGGCGTTTCACGAACTCCTCGACGACGAGGAGGCCCGCAAGCTCTTGCACACGCCACCGGCGCTGATGGCCACCAAGACCTTCCGACAACACCTCGTGTGGTATTCCAAGGGCCTCGTGGGCGGCAAAGATTTCCGCAAGGCTGTCCTCACCATGGAGGACCCTGCGGCGGTAGAAGAAGCCATCGTGGCCTTCTTCGGTCATGCCGACGGAGCCCAGGCCGGCGGTGACGGTGACGGTGACGGTGACAGTGACAGTGACGACGGCGTCAATTACCAGCAGGCGTTTGGCTGATGGCCAGCCACCCGGGGAGAACTCGTTTCAAATCCCCCTGATTTCAAGGGCTTGGTGCGGTCGGGCGTTTGGGTGATGGATTCAGCCTCCTGGACCCAATAATGCTAGACCAGCCAGGTCGGAGGTTTCATGCGTCGTGTCATCGCCCTTGCCCTCATCGGTGCAGCCACCCTTGCCATCGCGGGCTGCAATCGCCGCGTCTTTGAGCGGGTGAAACCCACCTGTGACCAGACCATCGCCAGCGATGTCGACATTCCCGCCGAGAAGGCGTCCGATATCCTCATCGTCGTCGACAACTCGGGGTCGATGCAGGAGGAGCAGACCCGTCTGGGGGAAGCGTTCATCAACGATTCGCCCAACTGCCCCATCAACAAGAATGACCTCAAGGACTTCGCCCGCTGCGACGAAGCCGACCCACCAGCGGTCTGCGCGTTTGCCAATCCGGCGCTGGAATTGCTGAACGCTCCCGGGCCCGAGGGACTCGCGGATTGTGGCTTCATCCAGGTGCTGGCGGCGTTCGAAAATGACTTTCGCATCGGCGTCATCACCACCGACGTCGGCGTCTGCGACAACCGCTTCCCCAGCGGTCAGAGCGAGCCGTTGCTCTGCGACCCGTTGCCCCCCTGCACCGGCACCCCCCCCAGTTGCGCCGGCGGCCTCGTCTGCAACGCGCGCACCGAGTCCTGTGAGCGGCCCGCCTGCACCGACCCCGCCGATTGCAC
>CAJBHN010000939.1 GCA_903952805.1 uncultured Myxococcales bacterium
GAGGCCAACTACGGCGATCTCGTCGTGCAGAACCTGCAGCGGGCCGGCGTCGCCGTCGACGCCACCACCAGGTTCTATAAGGGCCAGGGGTGCCCCCAATGCCGCGGCGAGGGCTTCAAGGGCCGCGCCGGCGTCTACGAACTGCTGGTGGTGAGCGCGGCGGTCAGGGAGGCCATCTCGCGCGGCGCCCCCGCCCACGAGCTCAAGAAGGCCGCCGCCGACGGCAGCTACGTGCCCCTGTCGCGTTACGCCACGTTCCTGTTGGCCGAGGGATTGACCGTGCCGTCAGAGGTGCTGCGCATCCTGCCCAAGATGGAAGGACCCGTGACGACGTAGACGGCGTCGTTGATGGCGTCGTTGATCGCGACCTGGCTTCACACCACGCGGCGCCCCCCGGGGCGCCGGTTTTTTGTCGGGGACGGCTTGCATCGGCGGCCCCTGATGGCGAGGCTGGCGTCATGATCACGCTCTTTGGCACCACCACCTCCCCCTTCGTGCGCCGCGTGCGCGTCGTCTGCCTGGAAAAGGGTCTGCCCTTCACCCTCGTGCCCGCCCTCACCGACGAGGGCCAGGCCGCGCTGCGGGCGGTGTCGCCGGTGTGGAAGGTCCCCGTCGTCCAGCTCGACGACGGCCGCGTCGTCTACGACTCCCGCGTCATCCTCGACGAACTCTGTCGCGACGGCTGGGGCCCGCTGCGTGAGCCCCCCACCACGCCCAAAGACCGCGTCGACGAAGAAAACGTCGTCACCATGATCGACGAAGCCGTGCTGTCGCTGGTGCGCCGCTTCTACCTTGCCCGCGACGGCGCCGACCTCGAGGTGCCCTACCTCATCAAGGAGAGGGACAGGGCCCTGGCCATCCTCAAGCACCTCGACGCCACCGTCCACGGCATGTTCGCCACGGCCCATGGCGTCGCCGTGGGCGGCTTTGGTCGGTCGGAGCTGGCCCTCGTCAGTGGCCTTGATTGGCTCGCATTCCGCCAGGTCTTCGACCTGAGCCAGACCCCAAAACTCGAAGCCCTGCGCGCCCACTGGCAGAGCCGCCCGTCCATCGCCGCCACGGCGCCAGCAGCGTGAGCCAGCCGGTCTCATCGACAGACAGCTTCGATGTCGTCGACTCCATGGTGTTTTCGGCTGACGGCAGCGAATTGTGGAGGGCCACGGGCGACAGGGTCTGCTGTCGGTGTGGCGTTTTCCGGACATGTATTTGCTCGCCGTCCACGAGGTGCCCTGTTGCGGCCTTGTGGCCCATCCGGACGGACGCTTCGCCGCGTTGACCGAAGACCACGTCATCGTCCTCGAAGGGGCACGCATCGTCTCCCGGTTGGCGCGGAGGTCCAGGCGGGTGCGCTCGTCGGGTGGATCCATGATGCGGGCGAACACCGACACGGACGACCTCGTCAACGAGGCCATCGGATTCCATGAGCGCGGCCACCTCTGGCACGTCCTCGTGAGCCGAACCGACGTGCGTGCGCTGCGCATCGAACCCGACACCGGCGAAATCCTGGCCGACCAACGGGTGATGCTTGCCGATTCGTACCATGGCTGGGGCGTGTGCATGCTTGGCACGCCGAAGCTCTTGATCGTGTCGCGCAACGACCAGCCGGCCACCGTCGTCGACATTGGCGAAGGATGCGAACGAACGATGCTGGACTTCGCAGCACCGCATTTTGGGAGCAGGCGCTCCTGGCTCTCCGCCGACGGGGCCGCCGATGGCATGACCTTTGTCGCCAGCGACAAGGGCAGCGCCACGCGCGTGTTTCACCTTGACGCCCTCGGTCGCGTCCGTGCGGTGGTTGAGGTCGAGAAGCGCATCTTTCCTCACCCAACATTCATGAAAGGTCCCTCGCGCGGCGCCGCCCACGCGGTGCACCCCTCAGGCGGCGCGGTCTGCTTCACCGATATCTCGGCCCGATTCTTTGTCTGCGACGCCCACAGCGGCGCCATTATGGCTGAGCACGCGTTGCCCATCAGCGGCGGCTATCGCTGGGAGACGAACGCCCCAAAAGATGCATAGTCATCTATGTAGATATCGGGAGGTCACTGAAAAGTCAGCTGTTTTCGAAGTCTTTGCGCGTGTAGGTGCGGCCCCGCCACTCGATGGTGCCCCGGGTGGCGAAGATGATGGCGGCGTGCATGGCGCTGACGGCCATGATGACGGCGCCAACGGGGAACAGCAGCACCGCCAGCGGCTCGAAGCGCACCATCGTGCGGGCCCGCAGCAGGCCAATCAACGGGAAGAGCACCGCCAGCGCCGCCGGCAGCACCAGCCAGGGGGCGCGGCCGCTGACCCACAGGGGCAGGCCTGCCAACACGAGCGTCATCGGCGCGACGGCCGCCATGACGAGCAAGGCTGCCGCCAGCGCCGCCAGCACCGACGAGTGGGCGAACTGGGGCAGCACGGACTTCTTCACGCCGAAGTAAATCTCGCGCATCGAGCGGTAGGGCCGATGGCGCACTTGTCCGACGGCGCGCATGACGCTGCCGCGGCCGCCTTCGTCGCGCATCATTTGGGCCAGGGCCCGGTCGTCGAGGATGCTGCCGCGGATGCGGGCGTGGGTGCCCCGCAGGCGATAGGAGTCAGCCCGCACCATGTTGAAGGCGCCGATGCCGGCACCGACGCCGCTGTCGGCGTCAGCGGCGCGCGGGTCCACCAGGCGCAGCTGGTACATGAGCACAAACAGGGGCAGCACCAGGGCTTCGACGAAGCTGCCGGCCTCGAGGCGGGGAAAGACCGCCAGGTGATCGAGGCGGTCTTTTTCCATGGTGACGACGGCGTTGTAGACGGCGCGGCGGCCGTGGAGGACGTCGGCGTCGGAGAACAACAGCCAGTCGCCGTGGGCCCGGCCCTGGCCGATCTCGAGCGCGTAGTTCTTCGCGATCCACCCCGGGGGCAGCTTCTTGAGCGGCAGCAGCAGCAGACGTTTCTTGCCGACCTCGTCGACGATGCGTTGGACCACGTCGGCGGTGTCGTCGCTGCTCATGTCGTCGACGACGACTACCTCAAGGTCGACGCCCTCCTGCGCCAGCAGCGACCGCAGCGCGGGCTCGATGGTCTGACCCTCGTCGCGGGCGGCGATGACGGCGGTGACCCGGGGCGGCACGCGGTCGCCGTCGGGCAACGTCGCGGGCAAACGTTGAAACGCCGCCGTGGTGCGAAAGACCTGCACCAGCACAAGAGCCCAGCCGACGCACAGGGCGACGGCGAAGGCCAAAGAGAGTTGCAGCGTGAGCTCAAGCAAGCAGTGGGGGCTCCCACCGAGACCATAGGAGATCCCCACCGTCGCTGTCGCCTCCTCGGCCATCGTCCCCGGATCGGCGCGGACAGCCGTCCGCACCGGCGGCGCCCGCAACTCAGTTCGGGTTGGCGTAGTTGAACAGCAGGCCCACGACCCGCTCTTCGCACTGGCTGTCCTGGGCGTAGACCACGCCAAGGGCCGGGTTGCCAAACCCCAGGAGGTCCTCGCGGCCGTAGACCACGACGCCGTTGCCGTCGGCAGTACCGTTGTTGTTGGCGGCGCCAACGTCGGCCTCCAGCTCAGCCCGGGTGGAGCCGATGCCGGCGCCGGCGTCGCGGCCAAAAAACGGCGGCGACAAGGTGATGCTGTCGATGCCGGCCCCGTTGGGATTGCTGACACAGGTGTTGTTGCAGCGGCCCGCGATGCGGATGCCCGCCGACGACCAGATGCGCACCAGCACGTTGATGCCGCTGACAACGAGGACGCCCTCGGTGTCGTGGGCGGTGCCAAGCAGGGTGGCAGCGGCGCCGAAGGTACCGTCACGCGTCAGCGTGGACAGGCGCTGGTCGTTGTTCGCCAACGTCAGCGGCAGCGTCCACACGTCGCGGTCCTGGACCTTGAACGCCGTCACCTGGCTGACGACGCCACCGCTGGTCAACAGCGAGATGCCGTCGGCGGCGAAGAAGCGAATGTCGCCGTCGCCCACGGTGGCCGTCGCCGTGGCGGCGCGCGCGGGAGGGGCGCCGCCGATGGTCGCCCCAACGGCGGAGGCGGCGGCGCCGGTGAGCGTCAATACGCGCGAGACACGGTCGGTGGTGGCGGCGACGGCGGTGGTGCTGATGCTGCCGTCGGCGTCGACGTACTGCACCACCACGCCCTGGGCGCAGTAGCTGACGCGAAATGGATTTTCACCATCGGTGACGCCGGTGCCAAGCGAGGCCTCGACGGTGGCGCGGGTGGAGGTGCCGATGGTGACGGTGGCTGGGCCCATGGTGACGGCGCCGCTGGCGCCCGCGAAGACGACCGTGCCCGAGGGGGTCACACCAGCGCAGACGTTGTCGACGGGACATGGATCGGGCTCGCCTTCGCCTTCGCCTTCGCCCTCGCCCTCGCCTTCGCCTTCGCC
>CAJBHN010000940.1 GCA_903952805.1 uncultured Myxococcales bacterium
CTCGGCGCGCTGAAGGGCCTTGTCGAGGACGGGGGCGATGATCTCGGCCTCGGCGAGGTCCTCGGCGGCAGCTTCGTACAGCGAGGTACGCCAGTCACCAAGGAGCTTGGGCACCGCGGTCGTCGTCGAGCCGGCCTGAACGGCGTTGACGCCCACGCGGCTGCGCATGTCGCGGCTGGCGTGGAAGGCGCCGCCCGAGGCGTCGACGCCGTCGATGTTCGCTGTCGCGGCAGAGGCGGTCGTCGCAGTCGGCGAAGGAGCGGTGCCGGTCGACGTCAACGGGGTTGTCGTCGCGGGCTGAGGGCGGGTGACGCGCATCAGGTGTTCTCCGAGGTCGTCGCCGTCCTCGTGGGTTTGAGCGCGCTTTGGCCGCGGGAGACAAACAATGCCGCCGCGGTGGTCCGCCCGAGGGTGGGCTGAGGCTTGGCCTTGGGCTTGTCGCGCTCCTGCTCGCCGAAGCTGATGTAGCCCGAGACCTCGCGGATGACGTCGCCCGGGTTCTTGTGGGCTGAGGTCTCTTTGCCGAGCATGATGGCGTGGAAGCGCCGCTCGGTGACCGCGCCATACAGGGCGTCGACGTCGCCACGGCTGGCCCGGGACTCCGACAACACCGACATCATCACCTCGGTGGCGAGCATGACGGGCCGGCCAGTCTTTTCTCCCACCTCGCGGATGAGGCGTTCGGCGACGGGGAGCTTGGCTTCGCCGAGTTCAACACCGAGGTCACCGCGGGCCACCATCAGGCCGTCGGCAGCCAGGGCGATCTTGAGCAGGGCGTCCTCGTTGAGGGCAATATTCCCGCGCTCGATCTTGGCGATCACCGGCTTCACCTGGCCGAGGTCGGCCATGCGTTCGCGCAAAAAGATGACGTCGGAAGCGTCTTGGACGAACGACTGGGCAAAGACGTCGACGTGATCGATGAGGGCCGTGAGGTTCTGCACATCCTCGTCGGTGACGGTGTTGCCCGACAGTTTGGACTGCGGAAACGCGACGCCTTTGTTGTCCCAGACCTTACCGCCGGTGATGACCTCGCAGGTGATCGAGCCGGCTGCCTTGTCGACGGCCTTGACGACCAGCTTGACCGTGGCGTCGTTCATCGACACCGGATCGCCAGGCTTCACGTCGTCACAGAGGGTGGGGTAGTCGACCGGGAACAGCATGCCCTGCTGGCTGCCGAGGATGTCTTTGGTGGTGAGGGTGGCGGTCTCACCGGTTTTCAGCCAGATGTCGTTGTTGGCGAGCTTTTGGGGGTTGTCGAACTTCCGCAGCCGCAGCTTGGGGCCCTCCAGGTCGACCTGGATGGTGACGTCTTTGCCCATCTCGGCGGCAAAGAGCCGGAGCTTCTTCATGACGCCGATCTTCTCGTCGAGGCTGCCGTGGGCCGTATTGAACCGCGCGACGTCCATGCCGGCGCGCAGCATGTCCTTCAGCTGGTCGTCGGTGGCCTTGGGGTTGACGGTGGCGACGATGCGGGTCGTCCGATCCGCCGTGGGCGGCGACGAAAACACCAGGCCAAGGTCGGCGCCGGTCTTGCCTGCGACGCCGTTGTTCCAGCGAGCGGCAAGGCGCTCGATCTCGGCCTTTGCGGCGCCATTGACGGCACCAGCAGGCAACTGCTTGGCGTACTCATTGAGCGCGGACAAGGTGCCGATCAGCTGTTGTCCAACGACGCTGTCGCCCGACACAACGGCCTTTTCCATGAAGGCATCGATGCGGGCGAGGACCTGCAGGACGTCAGTGGCGGCACCAGACCGCCTGGATGGCGTGGCGCCGACCAATTCGGCCTTGGGGAACTGCTGGGGGTTGACCAGGGGCGCCGCAAGGTTCGGGGCTCGCTTGCCCTCGTCGAGGAAGAGGCCATCATTGATGGCGCCGACGACCCAGTCCTTGATGCCGGCGAGCTCTTTGCCGAGGGCCGAACCGGGGCCCTTGGGTCCGGCTTGCAGCAGCTGAAGGGGCTGCCAGCGCATGGCTTCAGCCTTGAGGGCCGTCTCGAGTTGCTGCGCGTGAGCGCCCTCGAGACCGATGCCGCGCCCAATGACCTCGATGGTGCGGGGATTGGTGGCCTGTCCTTCGCGGCGCACCACCATGGCCACCAGCTCTGCGGGCGACTTGTTCGGGTACAGCTGCGTCAGGCCGGCGACGACGTGGCGGGCCAGGTGCTCCTGAACATCGAGCCCGGTACGATAGTGGCCCGAGAAGGTGCCGATCAGCACCTGGGTGATGTCGCCGCGAGCATCCTTTTGGACCTCGAAGGTGCCGGCACTGAAAGCGTCGTTGCCCTGGGACAGGACGGTGTGCCCGGGGGAGGGCCGACCCTCCTCGACGACAGCGGCGCGGGTGACGTCGTAAGCGTCGACGACATATTCGCAGAGGGCGCCGCTCTTGAGGGACTTCAAAAAGTCACCATCGACGGAGCGGATCTGGCTCTCCTGGCCGCCCTTGATGTAGAATTCCACCGTCTTTTGCGCGACGTAGGCGAGGTGTTCCTCGGGGCTCCATTTGTGGGCGTTTTTGTGGGTGTCCTTGGCCACGATCCAGGCGGTGACGGGCCTGGTGTCGTTCCTGTCCTGCAGAACCACCGCCTGGCGAAAGATGGCCGTCGAGACGGTCGCGAGGTCCTTGGCGAGGCCCAGCGCCTGCATCTTGGCGGGACCGGCGTCGGTCATCGACAGCTGGTTGAGGGTGGCCTTGAGGCGCTCCTCCAAGACGTAGACCTTGCTGGTGGCGGCGACCAGGCTGTTGCCATCAAGCCCCTTGAAGTCGGCTTGCAGCAGCGGCGCGACCTCGGCAGCGATGACATCGACGATTTTGCCGTATTGCTTGCTGGCCCACAGCTGGTCGAGCTGCTTGATCGTTGAGGACTGCACGACGGCGTCGACGCCGTCGATCGCGGCGCTCTTGGTGTCCACCACGGCATCGACTGCCGTCACGGCGGGAGAAGGCGTCGACTGGGTCGTCGCCAGGGGGGTCGTCTGGCCGAGAGGGCGGGTGATGTTCGACCGCTTGATGTCCATGCTGATCCCGACGTGCAGGTGATGAGGGTGTGTAGCGCGTTGCATCCGCCTTTGGCGTGGCCGTCCGCGCCAAACGGCGTGACGTGGATGCGCCGTGCCAGGACCGAGTCGAAGCCGGGTTGCGCCCAAGCCCCACGCTGGCGAATCCGGACCGGGCATGAAATCCGGCCGCGGTTGGAGCGTTTCGTGCTTGGATCGGTGGCCTCAAACGGTGCCAGCGCCACTGCCGGCGGCTCCTGCTGCTGTCTGAAAAGGCGGGCATATCCAGCCGCTCGTCGCTTGGGACGGCCGACCATCGAGGAATCGTGGGGATGGAGCGCAAAACCGAAGATCCCGTGACCAGGTCGATGCGGTATCTGGGTCCCTGGTCTGCCGGCTGGCAGGGTGGTGGACGAGGTGGCGCGGGAGTAGCACTTGGTTGGCAGCAGGTTGATAGGATCTCCAGATGGTCGTTGGTTTGAAGCCCAGAAATATCCTGCTCGTCGAGGACGAGCCGACCCTGCAGCGCATCTTGGGTTCCGTGTTGGGTGACGCGGGCCATCACGTCGAGGCTGTCGGCACCGCGGAGCTGGCTCTTGAACGTCTGGAGGATGGCGACATCGATCTGGTCCTCACTGACAAGAACCTGCCGCACCAGAGCGGCCTCGACCTGCTGAGCGCGATCCGGCGCCAGGAAGCAATGGGCCGCAAACCCCTCGGTGTGGTGATGGTCACGGGCTATCCGAGCCGGGACAGCGCCCTGCAAGCCTTGGCCGACGACGTCGACGGCTACTTGATCAAGCCCTTTCGCTCGCTGACCCATGCGGTCGAAGCCGTACAGCGGGTCCTGGACACCGACTTGTCCAAACGCCGACCCGGGCCCCCGTTGGCCCGACGCCTTGCCGCCGTTTTGAATGGACGGCCAGACGACCTCGCTGGCATCCCGGTCTTGGTTCGGGCGTTGGCGGAGGCTGGCATCGTCCTGAAGGCCGCCGGTGCGGTGCTGGTCGACGACCCTGCGGCCGCCCAGGCCATCGTGTCCGCCAATCTCGATGACCTCGTCGCCGCCAGCGGCAACACCGGTGGCATGGCCTGTGTCTTCGTCGACGCCGGCGCCACCCTGCACGATGTCACCACCCTCATCGGCAGCGGTGGCGGGGCCATCGTCGACGGCGACCTGCTTGTGGGCGGCGTTCGATGACCCGCGCTGTCGTGGTGGTCCTGCTCTTGGCCGGGGTACTGATTGCCCTGGGTCTGGTGCTGTCGGAGCGGCTCTTTGGCGATGCAACGTCCGTGGTCGTGGTGCCTTCGTCCACAGCGCAACACCCTCCTGCCACGCTTCCTTTGGATGCACCGCGCGGTGATGGAGCGGCTGCCAAGGCAGCCGTTGTCGAGGCGGTGCTGCTCAGCGTGCGGGGGCGAGTTCAGACCCGTCATGGCGAGGACGCCTGGAAAGACGCCGTGGTCGATGCCGTCCTCGACGACGACGACAGCGTGCGCACCGGCCGCAACGCCGAAGCCAGCGTTCGCCTGGGCAACGGCGTCGAAGTCCGGCTCTCGCCGCGTTCTGAACTTCGCGTGCGGGAACTGACCGAAGCCGTATCGAACGTGCGCCTCGACGAAGGCCACGTGATTGCCAGTGTTGGTGGCGGCGGGCGGACCCTGCGGGTGCAGGCCAAAGGCAGCGATGCCGAGGCCGAGTCACAAGTGGGCACCTTCGGCGTGGTCACCGACGGCCGCGGTCAGCTCGCGGTCGCCGCCACCACCGGGACCGTCAGGGTCACGGCGGCAGGCAGTGTCGTCGAGGTCGCCGCCGGCCAGAGCACGTCAGTCGAGGCTGGCAAAGCGCCGTCGCCCCCCACCGAGGTGCCCTCGAGCTTGTACCTCAAGCTGGGCGCCCTGGCGGCCACCCAAACGAATCAGACGGCCACGACCGTCGCCGGCACCACCGTACCCGGTGCGCTGGTGCGGATCGGCGACCAGCTGTCGACATCGGATGCCAGGGGGCGCTTTGCCATGCGCGTGCCTTTGCGGGACGGGACAAATACCATCTCTGTCGAGGTCATCGACGCCAGCGGACGACGACAAGACCAGCGACTGCCCTCTGTGGTCGTGGACCGCGAAAAACCCAAGATTGATGCCGAAGTCCAGTGGGCGCGACCCAAATGACCCAATGCGGCGCCACGTCCCACCAGCGCGTTGTCAGCCGCCAGCAGGCCAGGTCGTGGATGCTCAGTCGTCGTCACGATCGCGGTCACGCCAATCGCGACCGTCCCGGTCCAGGGGCTTGACGACGATCATGCCCCCATCGATGGGAATGAGGTTCATCTTGAGGGCGATGGAGCCGTCGCGGTTCGTGAAACCGACGCCAATTTCGGTCCAAAAGGCCTTTTTGCCCTCGCGGTCGCGGATGTGCCAGATGGCATGGGTGGGCGCGCCTGACATGCTGTCTCCCTCGGTAGTCCCGAAGGGTAGCAGGCTGAGGTGAAAATGGCCGAAGGCCAATTTTCACCCAGTCCTGCGTCTCGGGAGGGGGCCGCCGATCGAGCGCCGCTCGTCGGGGGGAGGGTCTGGAACAGACCATCCAGAAGAACAGCCGGCGAGGTGACAAACGACGGGTTCGTTTTCACCTCAACCTGTTGGCAGCTGGCTGAACCGGGCCGAAGACCATTTCAAAGTCGGCCATCGCCGGATCCCGAGCGGTGATCCAAGGAATATTCGATCGCCTCTGGCATTTGCCACGCGGCGTGTCATACGTTCCCCAGACTTGGACCCGGTGGTCCAACAAATGGCCTAATGGCCCCTCAGGAGTCGACCCAATGAAGACGATCGCCATGAAGTTCCTGTCCGTGTTCGCCGTTGCCGCTCTCCTCGGTGGCGTTGCCATCACCGCCGGCTGCCCCGCCGCGGACGGTTCGTCCTCCGACGGCGAGTGAACGGACGAGGGTCGCCCCTCGAACCGAAAGAGCGGGCCTCACGGCCCGCTTTTTTTTGTGCTGTGCTCCACGTAGGCGACGTCATGCGCATCACGATCAACGGCGAAGCCCATGACCTCGACGCATCCTCCGTCGACACCGTTTCCGCCCTGTTGACGGCGCTGAGCCTGCCCGCCGAGCGGGTGGCTATCGAACACAACGGCGCCATTGTTCGCCGACCCGAGCGCGCGCAGACGCTGGTCCACGATGGCGACGTCTTTGAGATTGTCACCCTCGTGGGCGGTGGCTGACACCCATGCGCCGCGCAACCTCCAACGAGCCGAGAACGCCATGACACTGAACGACACGCCGCTGGTCTTTGGCTGCAACGACGACCGCGTCAGCTTGAAGTCCCGCCTCATCGTGGGAACGGGCAAGTACGCGTCCCTCGACGAGACCGAAGACTGTTTGCGCCGCTCGGGCGCTGACATGGTCACGGTGGCCATCCGTCGGGTGCCCAAGACGGCCCCTGGTGAACGATCGCTGTGGGACGCCATCCCGAGCGACATGTTGATCCTGCCCAACACCGCGGGCTGCTACACCGTCGACGACTGCGTCCGCACGGCGCACCTCGCTCGCGAACTCATCGGCGACGCCCGCGGCGGCCGCCTCGTGAAGGTCGAGGTGATTGGCGAGGAGAAGACGCTGTTCCCCGACGTCGCCGCCACCATCGCCGCCACCGAACGGCTGGCGAAAGATGGCTTCATCTGCCTGCCCTATGTCACCGACGATCCTGTGGCCTGCTTGCGCCTCGTCGACGTGGGCGCCGCCGCGGTCATGCCCCTGGCGGCCCCGATTGGGTCTGGACTGGGCGTTCGAAATCCCCACAACCTCTCCATCATTCTGGAGCTCGTGAAGGCCCGTCACCCCGACATCCCCGTCATTGTGGACGCCGGCGTGGGCGTCCCCTCCGACGCCGCCTTCGTGATGGAGATGGGCGCCGACGGCGTGTTGATGAACACCGCCATCGCTCTTGCCAAGCATCCGGCCATGATGGCCGAGGCCATGCGCGACGGCGTGCGCGCCGGTCGCATGGCCCACCTCGCCGGACGCATGCCCATGAAGCGTTATGCGACTGCCTCCAGCCCCCTTGAGGGGCTTTTCACCGCCCGCTGATCGGAGTTCCCATGCCCACGAAGAAGACCCCTGCCAAGGCGACGAAGAAGGCACCCGCCAAGGCGACGAAGAAGGCACCCGCCAAGGCGACGAAGAAGGCACCCGCCAAGGCGACGAAGAAGGCGCCCGCCAAGGCGACGAAGAAGGCACCCGCCAAGGCGACGAAGAAGGACGCTCTTGGGCTGCGAGCCGACAAAGCCCTGACAACGCGCCTCGGCGTCAAGGGAGGGCTGTTTGTGATTGACAATCCGGCCCATGGCTTTGAGCTCTTTGTGCCCCTGGGACTCGAGCTCGGATTGGAGATGCCCAGGCGCTTCGAAGACGGCCAGGCCCTGCTGGCGTTTGTGCACGACCAGGCTGAGTTGGCGGAGTTCACGCCGCGGCTGAAGCGGGCCCTGCCAACCTCTGGCGAGGTGCTGTTGTGGGTCGCCTATCCGACGGCCGGCAAAGACATCGACACGGACCTGGGTCGGGACAGCGGCTGGGATGCCCTGCAGGCCCTGGGACTGGGCGCCGTCGCCCAGGTCGCCGTCAACAGCACCTGGTCGGCGCTGCGCTTTCGGCCGGGCTGAGTTCAGCTGGACTACTCGATGACCTTCGGTACCGCGATGGTGCCGTCGTCGTCGGCAAAGCCCGCGCTTTGGTCGATGGCCCGACGTCCAAGGACCTCGACGTCGGCGGCAGGCGCCGATGGCGTATGCAGCACCGCGCCCCACGGGTGACCGTGGATCATGGGGGCGGTGTCGGCGGTGTCGATGGCTCGCATGGCGTCGACATGGCGGACGATGCTCGACAACTCGGGGACGAGGGCCTGTACTTCGGCGTCGGTCACGGCGAGCCGGGCCAGTCGAGCGAGTTTTTTCACGGTGGCGTCGGTGAGGCCGGTCATTGGTCCCTCGGTGCTGTGGGTGCGCCCTGGTACTGCTCGGGCATGGCGGCGCAGTCGACGCGATGCCATGGTCTGCGTCGTGTAGCGCCATTGGCGCCGCCATCAAGGGCGTCGTAACGGCGCAGCAAGGCATGGGAGCCGTTCATGTTGTTCACCGTCGTTGCTTGCGTCCTCGCCGCCGTCACGCCCCAGTTGGAGGGCGGCGTCACCAATCCCAGCGGCGTCAGCGCCGACGCTGGCCCCAGCGACGCCCGGCTGCCCCCCGGCGTGGTGCCCGTCGCGCAGGCAGTCCACCTTCGCCTCGACCCCAACGCCGAAGGCTACAGTGGCACGGTCACCATCGATATCGACGTCGCCCACGCCACCCGCACCATCTGGCTCAACGCCCGGGGGCTGACCGTCAGCAAGGCCTCCGTCAGCGTCGGCAAGCCCGTGGCTGCCCGCTTCAGCATCACCGACCCCGTCGAGGGCTTCGCCCGCCTCGACCTCGATGCGACGGTCCCCGCCGGTCGCGCCACCATCGACCTCGCCTTCGAGGGGCGTTTCCGCGACGATCTCCAGGGCCTGTACCGGGTCAACGTCGACGGCGCCTGGTACGTATTTTCCCAGTTCGAGGCCTTGAGTGCCCGCGAGGCTTTCCCTTGCTTTGACGAGCCCTCGTTCAAGATTCCCTTTTCGATCAGCGTCACCCACAAAAAGGGCGTCGTCGCCATCGGCAATACCCGAACCATCCGCCAGCAGGTCGTCGGCGACGACGTCACCGTCGCCTTCGCCGACACCCTGCCACTGCCAACCTATTTGCTGGCGTTGACGGTGGGCACGCTCGACGTCGTTCAGGGCCCGGTGTTGCCGTCGTCGACGCTGCGGGCCGCCCCATTATCGATTCGCGGTCTGGCGCCCCGGGGCAAAGGTCCCCTGCTCGCCACCAGCCTGCAACGCGCCGCCGCTGTCGTGGTCGACCAGGAAAGGGCCTTCGGCATCGGCTACCCCTACGAAAAACTCGACATCGTCGCCGTTCCGGATTTCAGCGCCGGCGCCATGGAAAACGCGGGCCTGGTGACCTTCAGGGACACGCTGCTCTACGTCGACGACAACAGCGCCGTCGCCGTGCAGAAGGGCAACCTCGGCGTCATCGCCCATGAGTTTGCCCACCAATGGTTCGGCAACCTGGTGACCATGGGCTTTTGGGACGACTTGTGGCTCAACGAAGCTTTCGCCACCTGGATGGCGGCGCGCACGGTGCATCGCCTCCGCCCAGACTTTGATGGCGCCTTCGACCTCCGTGAAACGTCGGCGTGGGCGATGGGCGAAGACAGCCTCGTCAGCGCCCGCCGCATTCGCGAACCCATCAAGAACCGCGGCGACGTCGAAAACGCCTTCGACGGCATCACCTATTCC
>CAJBHN010000941.1 GCA_903952805.1 uncultured Myxococcales bacterium
AGCGCGCAATCGATCGCAGGTCCGGGTGGTAGGCGGTGGCATCCATGGCAGCTCCGGTGTGTGTGTGTTTCGATCACGGTAGTCACGTTGGGTGGGTGGCGTCGCCCATCGCGGCACGGCATGAGACTGGAGCGCCGTGATGGCGTCGGCGGTGGCGGTGTCGGTGTCGGTGTCTGTGTCTGTGTCTGTGTCTGTGTCCCGGGCGAGGTGTGACGTGATGGGTGTCGTGCGTGTCGTGATGGTTGGCGCGATCGTTGGGCCCTGGGCCCGTTTGGCCAGCACGGTGCTGTTGACGTCGACGTTGGCGGTGGCCGGCTGCGACGACCCCTGCGCCAGCAGCGATGCGCCGACGCTTGAATTGGGGACCATTCAGGGAGCCAGCACTTTTGAGCCCGCGACGGCCGGTGACGAGGTCGGCCTTGGCTTCGCGCCCCAGGGGGGCCAGGGGGTCTTCATGGCCATTCGTACCGTTGGCCTGGAGGCACACCCCAACTTCGCCATCTTTGCCAAGCAGGTGGAGCTGAACGTCCGCATGATGCTGGTCGCCGAGGACGGCACCATCGACGTGCTGGGCGATTTCCCCACCAGCGCCACCATCCGGTGCGTCGAGGGCGAGGGGGGCATCGTGTCTCAGGCCGCCTTTGGTCTCGACGCGGAGCGCTTCGGCTTCAGCGCCAATCCCGACGATCCCAACGACCCCCTCACCGCCCTCGATGGCCAGACCATCACCCTCGAAGCCGAGGTCAAAGACGTCAACGGTCGGGGCGGCACGGTCAGCGCCGACGTCGTGTTGCGCACGAGCGACCAACCATGAGGCGGGGCCTGGTGCTGCTGCTGTCTCTGGTTGCGGGCTGCGACCAGTGCGCCGGTCTGCCGTCGGGCTGGGCCCTGCTGCGCGACAACGAGCCCGGCGCGCTGCTGTCGGTGCGGGTGCAAGACGGCGTGGTGTGGATCAGCGGCGGCGACCCCGACGGCGTCGACGGCCCCGCCACCGGCACCCTCCTCGTCGACGACGATCCAAGTGACGACGTCGACTTCGAGGCCATCGACACCGGCTTGCAGGGCGACTTGTGGTGGGTTCATCCCGTCAGCGGCACGGTGGCCTTCGTGGGCGGCTCCTTCGGCCGCGTCGTGCGCGTGGACCGCTCGACGAGCCCCGTGCAGATCGATGTGCTGACGACGCCGGCCACCGACGCCAACGACCCCGACATCGTCGTCTTTGGCGTCTACGCCACCATCGCCGCCGACGGCAGCGACGAGCACGATGTGTGGGCCGTCGGCGGTCGCACCGGCGGCTCGGTCGGCGGCTTCGCGTGGCACAAGCGTGGCGACGCCGCCTTCGTCGACGTCGCCATCCCTTCGGCGGTCGAGGGCTACGCCCTGTGGAAGGTCGACGGCCGCCGCCGCGGCCCCGACGCAGACGGCGTCGACGACGTGTGGATGGTGGGCACCAACGGCCAGACCTTTCACGTCGAGGGTGTCGACGGCGCCGACAACCAACTGGTCGCTGTGCCCACCGGACTCAACACGTCGCTGTTCACCGTCGACGTCAACGACGACGGCGCCGTCGCCGTGGGTGGGCTGGGTCGCGGTCTGGTGGTGTCGCGGGGCACCGACGCCGGCACGCCGTGGCAGGACATCACGCCGGGCGACACCACCCCGTCGCTGTTGGGCGTCCACCGCGGCCTCGACGAGGGCTTGGTGGTGGGTTCTGCCGGGGCAGCGTTTCGCTTGCGGGACGGCGTCATGACCCCCGAGGTCTTTGGCTTCCCGATGTTCCAGAGCTTGCACAGCGCCTTCGTCGACGACGACAGCGGCCTCGCCTGGGCCGTGGGTGGCCAGCTCACGAGCATCCCGCTGCGCAGCGGGGTGCTGTTGCGCCGGGCTCCCTGACGACGACGCCGTCGCTACAGCAGCGCGATGGTCTGGCGGGCCTGGGCCAACAAGCGGCCGTCGGCGGTCCACAGCTCGTCGACCTCCTCGGCGTAGCCGTCGCCGGCGGTGCGGGTCGCGGCGGTGACGAGGAGCTCCTCGTCGGGGGCGAGCGTGTGCGGCAGGGGGCCGACGAATTGCACCGTCCATTCGACGCTGGCGGCGGGGCGCATCATCGGCAGCGCCGACAACAACGCCGGCGGCAACACGTCCAAAAAAGCGACGGCGGCGGCTTCGTCGACGACGTTGCCGGGCAGGCCATCGCGTAGCCGCAGCCAGGCGCCGAATCGGGGCCGACCCGACGAGCCCGGCGCATCGCCCCAGCTGAAGCGCCACGTGAAGCGGCTGCCCATGCGCGGCATCCCCGGCATGGCCTCGGGCAGCACCGTCGCTGCAGAGGCGGCGATGGCATCGGGCATGGTCGCGCTCGCGAAGGTGGCGACCGCAGCCACGCTGGCGTCGACGACGCGGTCGGCGGCCAACGTCGCCAGCGCGGTGGCGACCACGCCGCCATCTTCGCTCAGCACCTCAGCAGCGACGGTGCTGACCATGGCTCCTTCGCGCACGAGGCGGGTGGTGACGTTGGCGGTGCCGGGGCGGGCAGGGGCGGTGAAGCACACGGTGAGGCTGCGGAGCCGACGACGACGGTCGACCACCTGCTGCACAGCATTGACGACGATGGCCGACACGACGCCGCCGTAGACGCCCTTGCCCTGCAGCCAGTCCTCGTCGAAGCGGGCCGTGAAGTGACCGGGTTGGTTGACGACAGCGATGACGCTTGCGGCGTCGGCGAAGGAGCACACCATGACGAGCGTGTATCCTCTGGGTGGGGCTGCCACCAGCGCCCACGGTGTCGGCGCAGCTTCAGCCTTCGGGGGCCTCGTCGACGCGTTCCTGTTCGCCGCTGGCGGCCAGCAAGAGTTCGTCGATGGCGTTGAATGTGCCAGCGAGTTCGTAGGCGTTCACGCCGGTGCTGTGGCGATCAATGGCCAGGCGCGGCAGCCAGAAGAGATGGTCGCCGGGGCGGGCCACGCCGGGCAGGGCCGTGAAGCCGGCGCGATAGCCGGCGGCGCGGGCGGCGTGGATGACGTGATCGTTGACGTAGGGAGGCCGGCCAAAAGGATAGCTGACGACGTCGGCGAAGGCGTTGCCACACAAGGCCCGCAAGCGCTCGCGAGGGCGCACCAATTCGTCGGTGAGGGCGGCTTCGCTGGCGCTCGCCAGCGACAAGTGGCCGTGGCCGTGGGCGCCAATGCTGATGAGCGGTTCACGGCACAGCTGGCGCAGTTCCGCGGCTTGCACCATGCGGTCAAGGCTTGGGACCGGCGGCGTACCCCCGACGAGAGCGAAGAGCTCCGACAGGCGGCGGTGCAGCTCGGTCTCGTCCAGCGACGTCATCGCCAACAACAGCCGATGCACCGTGCGGAGCCGGTCTGCGGGGCTGTCGGTCGCGAGGCCGCGGTCGACGAAGCCGACGGTGATGGGCTTGGGCGCCATGGCCTGCACGACCGCGTGGACCTGGCTGTCCCACAGGGTTTCGCCGGCGTCGTCGAGGGGGCTGGTGGTCACAAACAAGGTCGCTGGGATCCCCAGGTCGCGCAGGACCGGCAGCGCCAGCTCCATGGTGGCGGCGAAGCTCTCATCAAACGTCAGCACGGCGAGGCCCTCGCGCAAGCGTGTGCCCCGCTGCAGGGCCGCCAGGGCCTCGCCCACATGGACAAAGCGCAGCGTGCGACGGGCTTGCTCCAGGGCCTGGTGAAGCTCGGCAGGCGTCGTCGCCGACCCCCGCACCCGGTCTGGATGTTCCCGACCGCGGGCGGTGTCTGGCAGCAGCCGTCGACAGCGCAAAAAGGCCACCCCGGCCCCCCGCGACAGCACGCTCAAGCGGTGGAGCCCCTGCCGCACCGGCGCCACGCGCCCAATGTGGCGCAGCGCCCCCCGCAGCAAATAGGTCGCACCTTGTCGCAGCACTCGTGATGGCCTTTGGGTGTGTCGCTTCGGCGCGCCTCCGGCTGACAGGTCCGGCGCGGGGAGCGCGCGGCGAAGCCGGAGTTGGGAGGGGGCCCCACGCCGGCTCCGCCGAAGGGGGGGAGGGTCTGCATCAGAGATCGGAAGAGCACA
>CAJBHN010000942.1 GCA_903952805.1 uncultured Myxococcales bacterium
ACCATCGTGACCGCCGAAGCCGCCGCCGCGGTGCTGTCAAGGTTGCCAGGACTCGACTGGATGCGAGGGGAGCCAGATGACGCTGTGCTTTGCGCCATCCGCCGGGCGCGCATAGCTTCACCATGATGGACGACAAAGACCCACCAGACCCCAGCAAGAAAATCGCCGGCGACGACGATGGTGATCTCGAGCACGCCGCCGAACGCGGGGGCTTTACCGCCAAGGTCCTCGGCGACCTGGCGCGCAAGGCGCTGATGACCGGTATCGGCGCGGTCTTCACCAGCGAAGAGCACCTCCGCAGCCAGTTGGCCGACATGAAGTTGCCCAAAGAAGCCATGGGCTACGTGATGGGCACCGCTGACAAGACCAAACGGGAAATCATTGACGTCGTCGCCAGGGAGACCAGGGCTTTTCTGTCCCGCCTCGAGGTCGAGCAGATGATTGGCCGCATTCTCGTGGGCACCACCATCGAGATCAACACCAGGATCCGCATCATGCCCAAAGCCGGCGGCGGCCTTGGCGTCAGCGTCGACAAAAACGACTCCGCCCTCGTCAAGACCGCCGCCGACGGTGTCGGTGACGAGCCCCGCGAAGGCGGTGGCGAAACTGATGCAGACCGACCCCGCCGCCGCAAGCGCAGACGAGACGACTGACCGTCAGCCTTGACGGCGACGACGCAGCAGCAGCAGGCCAGGCAACAGCAGGGCAGGTGAAGCCGCACTGCCGCAGCCACCAGCACCGTCGGTCTCTCCTTCGCCTTCGCCCTCGCCCTCGCCTTCGGCAGCGCCGCCGTCGACGCCGTCAGCGTTGGGGCTGGTGGCTTGGCCATTGCCAGGGCTTGAGATGTCGGAGGTGCGAGCGGCCGCGCCGCTGGTCCACTCACAGTTGGGATCGCCCAGTTCCTGGCCGTTGGTCTGGCCGTCGCCATCGCTGTCAGCGCCGCAGATGGCGGCATTCCACCAGATGAAGCCGGCATCGAAGGCGTCGACGCTGCCGCTGTCGTCCGCGGTGCCGCCATTGGCTGTAAACAACGTGTCGCCAAACGCGTTCCACGGTGCGCCGCCGCCGGAGCGCTCATGGCAGCCGACGCAACCGACGCTGGCGCCGTTTGGGATGTCGGACTGAAACTCGCCGTACGCAAACGACGACGACGACGACAGCGTGATGGCGGCAATCAAGAGCGGGCGAACGATGCGGGTCATGAACTCACCAACGTCAAGGGGCCAGGCAAAAAGCCCGGCACAGGGCCGGGCCATGGTGCCTGAAGGCACACGTGCACGCCACTTCCGGGCGTCTGAGCGACACCCGGAAGCAGCACATTTTGTTGTGGAGGTCTCGGCCGGAATCGAACCGGCGTAGACGGTTTTGCAGACCGCTCCCTAACCACTCGGGCACGAGACCACGGGGCGGTACCTATCGCGGTCGATTCACCGCTGCAAGCGCATTCGCCGAAGGCGAGAGCCGACACGCCGCATCTTGGCCAGCGTACCCGCCATCACAGTCGACGGCGCGCACGACCTCTGCTAGCCCGGCACCCTCTCTGGAGGTTGTCATGGCTGTTGATCGTCGTCGTCGCATCGCAGTGGTCCCTGGTGATGGCATCGGCATCGAGGTGATCGCCGAGCAGAAGAAGCTGCTCGCCCTCATCGACGGCCGCCGCTCGCTTGGGCTGGAGCTCGTCGACAAAGATTGGGGCGCCGAGCGCTGGCTGAAGGACAAGGTGGGCCTGCCCAAGGGCGCCCTTGAAGACCTGACGGCCAACTACGACGCCGTCACCTTTGGCGCGCTGGGTGATCCCCGCATCCCCGATATGGCGCATGGTCGAGAGATTCTGCTCGGCATGCGGCAAGGCCTCGACCTCTACGCCAATATGCGCCCCATCCGCTGCCTCGATGACAGCCTGTCGCCCCTCAAGGGCAAGGGCGAAAAAGAGATCGACTTCGTCTGCTTCCGCGAAAACACCGAGGACATGTACGTGTCGCTCGGCGGTGTGTTCAAACAGGGGACCGATGACGAGGTCGCTCAGGACATCAGCATCAACACGAAGAAGGGTGTCGAGCGCATCATTCGCCACGCCTTCACCTTCGCCGTCAAAGCCGGCCGCAACAAGGTCACCATGACCGACAAGCACAACGCCATCCGCTTCGGCGGCGGCTTGTGGAAGCGCACCTTTGAGGCGGTGGCCAAAGAGTTCC
>CAJBHN010000943.1 GCA_903952805.1 uncultured Myxococcales bacterium
GGCGAAGGCGAAGGCGAGGGCGAAGGCGAGGGCGAAGGCGAAGGCGAAGGCGAAGGCGAAGGCGAAGGCGAGGGCGAAGCCGCCTGTGTCGTGGACGCCGACTGCGACGACGGCCAATTCTGCACGGGGGTCGAACGGTGCGACGCCGCCGCCGACGCTGCCGACGAGCGCGGCTGCGTCCCTGGCCCGGTGCCGCAGGCCCCCCTGGACGTCGACAACCCCTGCACCGCGTTTGTGTGCGACGAGTCCCTGCAGGCCGTCGTCGAGGTCGCCACTGACGAGGGCGGCGCCTGCAGCCTGTTTGCCTTCTGCATCGTGGATGGCCGTTGCCGCGCCGGCGCGTGCGAGGGGCCGGTGGATCAAGACCCCGACGACAATCCCTGCACCATCGACGTGTGCGACGGCAGTCGCGCCGGGCCGGCCCTGGTGATCCCCGATGACCTCGACCCCTGCACCGTCGACACCTGCACCATCGACGGCGACATCATCAATACCCCGGTCGTCGTCGACGACGGCAACGCCTGCACCGTCGATGCCTGCGGCGCTGACGGCCTGATCACCCACGACGCCATCGCCGGCGTCGACGACCTCGTGGGCTGCACCGTCGACAGCTGCGACGTCGACGGCCTCGTCGTCCACACCCCCAGCGACGCCCGCTGCGGCCCGCTGCAGCGCTGCGATGCCACCCTCGATTGTGTTCTGCGCGGTCAGGCCATCGTCACCGAGCTCATGTTCTTTGGCACCGACGAGGATGTCATCGAGCTGAAGAATATCGGTGGCGTCGAGATCGACCTGACCCGCCTGTCGATTGTCATCGACAACGACACCTTCCGACCCGCCACCCGTGGGGGACGGCTGGCCGTCGGCGAACGCACGACGCTGTCGAGCACCGGCCTGGCGGCGTTCGGGCTCAGCCCCGGCGCCGACATCCCCGACGTCGGCGCCATCATCGCCGTCACCATTGACGACGTGGTCATCGACGTCGTCGACCTCGCCAGCGTCGTCAGCACGGGCCTCGTTGGCGCCAACGACTTCGTGGCTGCAAGAGACCGCAGCACCCAGCTCGACAGCAAAGCCGAGACGGCCGCCGCCAACGACGACGCCACGGCGTGGTGCTTGAGTTTTCGCGCCAGCGACTCGTTCGACGCTGCCGCCGCCAACCATGGCTGTCGCAGCGCCAGTGTCATCAACGAGGTCGTCTACGACGGTCCCGGCGCCGATGACGGTCAGGCCTTTGTCGAGTTGGCAGGGCCCGTGGGCAGCCTGGTGGGCGGCTTGGTGGTCCGCCCTCGCGGCGTGGATGACATGGGGGTCGTTGTCGACCAGGGCGCGGCCGTCACGGTGGCTGCCAACGCGCGCCTGGGCTTCTCGGGCCTCTACCTGATTGCCGACACCCGTGGCGACGGCAGCAGCGCCGTCGCCACCGCCGACCAACGGGTGGCCACTCTCGATCCGCAAAACGGCGGCAACGATGGCATCGCCTTGAAAGACGGCGCCGTCGTCATAGACGGCGTCGGCTACGGCAGCGCCGCCGGGCCGGTCGCCGAAGGCGTCCCCGCCATCGACGCCGATCCCCTCGACGCCGGCCACGCCCTGTCGCTGGCCCGCGACCTCAACAGCCGCGACACCGACGACAACGCCGCCGACTTCGTCGTCGATCCGACCCCGAGCCCCGGGGTTGCCAACACGCCGCTCGAGGTCACGATCGTCAGCATCAGCCCCGACCACGGCCCGGCCTTCGCCGACACGGCGACGGTGCTGAAGGTCAAAGACGGCGCTGTGCTCGGTGGCATCAACAACGTCAGCATCGGCAGCGCTGGTCGGCCGACGGTGCTCCTTGGTGGCAGCAGCATGTCGTGCAACTACGTGCGCCATGACGACGACATCGCCGTCTTCGCCTGCACGGCCACGCGGCGCGATGGCGGTGGGGTCGGCGGCACCCGCCAGCTGCCCGAGGGCAAAGCGGTCGACGTCGGCTTCGACAATCCGGCCGCCATCGGGGGCGTCGACGTCGACCTCGAGGGCTTTGTCTACGACCAGGGCAGCGCCAACGAGACCGGCCTCGCCATCGAGGCGGACTTCTGCAACGTCCAGTTCCCCGAGGCAGCGGCGCTCAATGTCGGTGATCCCATCCTGTTCTTCGGGCAGATCTTTGAAAGCGGCGTCACCGACGTCGTCAGCGGGCAAGCCCCGGGGGTCCTCGCCCAGTTCGGCGTCGCCGCCGACAGCGCCCAGCGCATCGGGGACTTCACCTTTACCGACGCGACGTTCAACACCGACGCGCCCAACGGCAACGCCAACAACGACGAGTACCGGGCCGAATTTCGGGGCCTCGCGGTGGGCACCTTTCGCGTGGTGTTTCGCTTCAGCCTCGACGGCGGCCTCAACTGGACCGCCTGTGACGTCGGCGGCGCCGGCAGCAACGCCGACCTCGACTTCGACGTCGCCAACGCCGGCGTCGTGGTCGTCTCCTCCGAGGTCGCCCCTTGACTGGGCTGACAGCAGCCAGCGTGATGCTGTGGGCGTCGCTGTTGTCGGCGGCACCGACGACGGGTGAGCTCGTCGTTGAACCCGTCGTTGAACCCGTCGTCGCGCCCGTCGTTGCGCCCGTCGTTGCGCCCGTCGTTGAACCCGTCGTTGAACCCGTTGTTGCGCCCGTCGTCGAGCCCGTCGTCGCGCCCGTCGTTGCGCCCGTCGTTGAACCCGTCGTCGATCCCGTCGTCGATCCCGTCGTCCCTTCGACGGACTCGCCAGCGACGGCCGCGGCCGCGACGCCGGCGCCAGTGGCCGACGATCATGGGCACCGCTGGACCTTCGCGGCGGTGCCCACCGCGACGTTCAACACCGACGAGGGCTTTGGCACCGGCGGGGTCATCTCGCTGTACCACCACCATGAGGCGGTGCGGCCCTTTCGCGACGAGCTGCGCTTTAACATCTTCATCTCGTCAAAGCTCGTGCAGGCCCACGCCATCACCTGGGACGGCATCAAACCCTTTGGCTTCGACGGCCGGCTCTACGCGCGCCTGCGCTACTTCTCGACGGTGAGCCAAAACTACTGCGGCGTGGGCAATCTGGTGGACTGTGCCGGCGGCATCGCTCGCGCCGCAGCCACCGACCAGGGCCTCAGCGACGACGTCAGTAACGACGACGACGCCTTCGACCGATTTTCTCGTCGCTATTACCTGATGCGCTTCATCCGCCCCGAGGCCACGCTGCTGTATCGGGCCTGGCTGCGCGACAAGCCCCTGCGCACGGAACTGCTCTTTGGTTGGCGCGGCAGCTACACCATTCCCGGCGACCTTTCACAGTCCGGTCCCTATCCCGGTTCCCGCTATGCCGCCGACTTCCCCGTCGGCGAGCCCGGCCTGAGTTCGGTGCCGATCATTGGTCTCATTGTCGACGACCGCGACGACGAGGTCTTTCCGACCCGCGGCTTTGTCAGCGAGATCAGCCTGCGTGGCGGCAACGCCTTGACGGGGTCCACCTGGCCCCATGCCGGCGCCACGGCCATCGGCGCGTTCTTCTTCTCGCTGAGCCAGTCGCCCCGGGTGGTGTTGGCCACCCGTGTGGTGGGCGACGTCATCGTTGGCGACCCCTCGACCGAGGAGTTGGCCCGCATTGGCGGGACCCTCGACAGCATCGCGTTTGGCGGCTCGGCGATTGGGAGGGGCATTCGCGAGCACCGCTATCTGGGCAAGCTCAAGCTCATCAACCAGACCGAGCTGCGGGCCCAGCTGTGGGACGTCGTCGCCCTCGACCAGGACCTGTCGTTTGGGTTGGCGCTGTTTTCCGACAGCGCCCTCATCGGCTACGACCTCGCCGACTATCGCGGCAATCCGTTTCGGCCCCTCGTCACCGGTGGCGTGTCGTTTCGGGTGTTGTGGAACAAGACCTTTGCCGTCCGCACCGACCTGGCGACCTCGGGGGATGAGCGCGACGGCCCGGGTTTCTACATCATCGTCAACCAGGCTTTTTGACCGTCGTCGCCAGGTCGTTTCGGTGTGCCAGCCCACGCTTTTGCGGCGGGGCCTTTGACGGGGGCCGATGGGGCCCCCATGCTGGCGACGTGACCGCCATTCGTGGACTCCACCAACGACGCGCTGTCTCGGCCCCCCGCGAGCGGGTTTCGTCGTCGACTACGCCGTCGACCACGCCGTCGACGACCACGCCGTCGTCGACCACGCCGTCGTCGACCACGTCGTCGACCACGCCCGGCCTGGGTGATCGACTGGCCGGCGCCCCAGCCCGCGTTGGCGGCCAGCTCTCGAACCTGCTCCACCTCGACGCGTTCGCTGACACCTACGAAAACCATGAGCCCCGCCCCCTGCCGGTCGCGCGGCAGACCGACAAGCTCCTCGACCGCATCGCGCCGATGCGCACCCAGGAGCGCGTGCTCGGCGATGTCTCGGGCAGCTTCTTTGGCATCGGCGTCGGCGTCACCGTCAGCCAGCTCGATCTGATTCGCAAAAATACCCATGGCCTCGAGCTCATCCAGGTGGTGAATCCCGACGGCTCATCCAACATCGAGACCGTCCTTGGGCGTCTGAGCCTGTCGCACAACCATCGCATCGAGCTGCAGGGGCCAGCCCTCAACACCAGCTTGACGCCGGGCGATCTGCCCGTGGGAGCCCGCTTTGTCGGCGTGGGTCTGACCTCCGACATCACCAGCGCGATGGACCACGACGCCCTCAGCTACACCGTCGAGGTCAAGCTCACCGAGCGCAGCGTCATCGAGCTGGCCACCCTTGGCGGCGCCGGCGCCGCCGCCATCGCCGCCGACGCCCTCGAAGGCATCGCCGGCGCCGGCGTCGCTGCGGTGGTGGCCGACGCGGTGTTGGGCGCGGTGCCGCTGTTGTCGGCGACGTTGGCCATCGCGTCGGGTCGTCGGGCCTGGCATGTGCTGCACGACCCCACGGCGTCCCGCGAGATGAAGGCCTTCGCCGTGGCCCATACCCTCGGCGACACCGTGCGCGTCTTTGCCCCCCTGGCGGGTACGGCCATCAACGCCACCCTCGTCGGCGTCGCCGCCCTGTGCGGCTGGGTGCACATCCGCCATGCCAAACATGCGGCGCCGGTGGGACCTCCGTCCACGGGTGATCACGGTGTGCCTCCGCCGCCGCCGATGAGCCCCGTCCCATGAGCAACGTGCTGCCTGGCGGGATGAGCGGGATGAGCGGGATGAACGGGATGCCGACGTCAACGAGCCGCGCGCTCGAAGCCATGCTGTTGCAGGTGCAAGACCTCGCCGGCGCGCCCTTGCGAACCCGCCTGCAGTGGATCGAAGACGCCGCCGCCGCCGTCGACGCCAGCGTCGTCGCCGGTGACCTCGGTGACGACGGCAAAACGGCGGCCCTGCATTTGCGGGCGGCGCTGGGCGCCATCGTCCAATGGTCCCGGGGTGACAAGCAGCCCGATTCGCTCGTGGAACTCGATGCCATCGTGCGCACGCTGTTGGCGCGGGCCCAGCTAGGCCTGCTGCGAGGTCTGGCGGCCTTCTACGATGAGCTCGTCGACGAGCGGGCTCCCCATCGTGCCGCTTGCGTCGAGGCCAGAGACGCCCTGTTGGAGATCGCGCGCGCCGTCGAAAAGGGAACGCCGACGCCGCCGACGGCCCTGCGACGCCTGGAGCGCGTGCGCGCAGCGCTGGCGGGCTGAGCGCCAAACATGATGCACATGATGCACATGATGCCCAGGCCCACGATGCGACCCCGGGTATTGGTCACGGTGACGTTGCTGCTGCAGCTGCTGCTGGCCAGCGTCGTCGACGCCAGCGCCACTGCCAGCGTCTGCTATCGCCTGCCATTTTCCAACCCGAACCTGGCTGATGGTTGGGGCTCGACGTGTTGCGATCGCACCAATCCGCATCGTGGTCTGGATTTTCCAAAGCCCCTGGGCACCGCCATCCCCGCCGTCGCCGACGGCACCGTGGTCGTGAAGACCAGCACGGGCTGTCTCGGCAACGTCGTCGTCGTGCGTCACGCTGATGGCCTGTATTCCGGCTACAGCCACATGCAAGCGCAGTCGTCGCTGGCGACGGGGACGTCGGTGACGAAGGGCCAGACGATCGGCAGGGTCGGCAGCACCGGCACCTGCACCACCGGTCCCCATCTGCACCTGACGCTGTCGCCCCATCAAGACGGCTATGCCGTCGGCAGCATCGACGCCACGGTCGACCCCTACGCCTACATCCAGGCCCACCTGACGTGTGACCGTCCACCGGCTGGCGTCCTCGACGAGGTCAGCTGCGACGCCATCGCCGGCACGGCGCAGGACCCCGATACGCGGGCGTCGGCGCTGGTGGTGCGGGTGTCGTTGGGCGGGCCTCCTGGCGACGTGGACAGCCATGAGTTTGAACTCGTCGCCGACACCGTGCGCGATGCCGCCTGCGCGCCCACTGACGCCTGCGCCCACGGCTTTGTGCTCCCCGTCCCCGCCGCCTTGCGCGACGACGTCGAGCGCGACGTCTTTGCGTCCGTGATGAACGCTGCTGGCTTGGCGTTGCCGCTGTCGGGATCACCCTCGACGTTGCGCTGCCCGCCGCCGCCGCTGCCGGTCTTTGTTCCCCGCAGCGTGCGCCGTCGCGTGGCCGACGACGTTGTCCTCACCGCGTGGGGGCAGGGGCCCCTGAGCGTGGTGGGCGCCCGCGCCGCCGAAGTTGCCCTGCTCCCCACAGGGCCGCCGCTGCCGCTGCTTCCCGTTGTCGTCGTCGTCGATCAGGCCGGAGCCGACGCCGCCGTCTTCGTCGATGAAGGCAGCGTCTTGCGACCGGTCTTGGATGAGCTCACGCTGCCAAACTGGGGGCTGGCGGACCTCGTCGCTGTGCCGATGTCGGCCGACGATGTGTCGCTTCGGGTCATGGGCGCGCCGTGGCCGTCGACGCCGACCGTGGTCAGCGACGACACCGGCGCCATCTTCGTCGTCGACGCTCCACCGCCGTTGTGGGCGGAGCGCCTCGACGCAGCGATCCCGACGCGTCTGCCGGCCGGTGCTCGCGTCGTCGTGGCGATGCGGCTGCAGAACCACGGCAGCGCCGTGTGGCAGCACCAGGTTGAACTCGTGACGGCGGCGCCATCGCCGTTGTGCGATGCGTCGTGGTTGTCGAACACGACGCCGCCGCCGCCGCCGACGCCGCCGCCGACGCCGCCGACCGACTGTACGCGCATCGTTGCGCTCGACCACGACGTCGCACCCGGCGAGGCGACGACCCTCGCGTGGACGTTGCATGCTCCCGACGTCGTCACTGACACGTCGCTGCGCTTTTGCCCCGCGCTGGTTGCCGCCGGCCACGCCTTTTCCGAGGTCGGCGAAGGAGGTCCCGCTCTCGATGCCTGGTGCGTGGATGTGCTGGTGGTGGCGCCGTCGCCCGGGGCCGATCCATCGCCGTCGTCGTCGCCCCGATCGCCTTCTGCATCGCCGTCCGCGTTTGGCGGCTGCGGCTGCACCCAGGGCGTCGACGCGGCACCGCTGGGCAGCCTGCTGGTGGTGTGGGTGCGTCGACGTCGCGGCCCGCCACGACAGCCGGCGTGAACGGGCGCGGGCGTCGGGCCCTGTTCTCGACAGGTCCCAGCGCTCTGCTATGCACCGCCGCCTGCCACCACGCATTTCAAGGGATTGACCATGACCGACACCGGCCACCCATCGCTGCGCACCTGGATCATGCGCAGTCCGAAGGCCGGCATGCTGACGGTGACCCTCACCGTCGACAGCGTGCTGACCGTGATTCTGGCGCCCCCCGGCGTTCCTGAACGCCGTGACGAGCGCAAGCTCAAGGACTACGCCGGCGCCCTGCGCTACATCGAGCAATTCGTCCTTGAGCGTGAGGTGCGGGGCTTCAGGCTCATCAGTGACTCATACCGAGATCAGCTCGCCGCCGAAGCCAAAGCCAAGGCCGATGCCGATGCCGCCGCCGCCGCCCTGTTGCCCCCCGTCGACGCCGCCGTCGCCCGCGTCACCGTCGCTGGCGCCGTGCAACGGGCGGGATGGGTGGCGGTGTCCTGCGAGCGCCGCATCGACGATGCGCTCATGAACCAGCTCCTGACCGCCGACACCGACACGCTGCAGCTCGTGTGCGAAGGCGAACAAGAAGACGACGACGACGACGAAGAAGACGAAGAAGACGAAGACGAAGACGAAGACGAAGACGACGAACCGGATCACCATGCGCTGTCGGTGCGCTGCTTTCGCCGCGTCGCCGCCAGCCCTCGCCCCTCCCTGCGCACGCTGATTCTCGACACCCACGCGCAGACCATCACGCGCCAGGTCGACGAGGAGCATGGCAACCGCTGGGGCGACCTGTCGGTGGTGTTCAACGCCCTGACGAGCCTCGAGCGCGTCTACGCCGCGGGTCTGTTCTGGCTGCGCAAGCCGCTCGCGTGCCAGCGCTTACAGCAGCTCACCCTCGTCAGCAGCGAGCTCGGCGACACGCTGGTGGGGCTGCACAAAAGCACCCTCCCCGTCCTGTCCCACCTCGGCCTCGCCGGCAGCGGCGACGACGACATCGACGACTTCTCCACCGTGGCGCTGTCCAAGCTGCTGCGCAGCAAGGCGTTGCCGGCCCTGACCCACCTCGACGTCGACAGCTTCGGTGATCCCGTGGCGGTGCTGGAGGCCGCGGCCCGTCGGCCCCTGCAGGTCGTGCGCGTGGGCGGCGCCCTCGGCGACGAAGACGACGCGCTGCCCCGCTTGCTCAAGCTGGCGAAGGCCTACCCACAGTGCGAGGTCCGCCTGGCCTTAGACACGTTGTCCGAAGAGGGCCTGGCGACCTTGCACAAGGCCTGGCCCGGCCTCATCGACGACGACAACCACGACCTGTTTTTGCCCTCCCGCTATCAGGCCTGGACCTGAGCCAGGTCCTGCCGACGGGACAAGCCCGGGTCAGGCCCGGGCCTCGGCTTCCCGCCAGGCCAGCACATCGTGGAAGCGATGCCGCTCGAGCACGCCGTTGAGCGCATGCCTGGACAACTTCGCCTTCGTCGTCGCCGGGCTGCCCAGGCCACATAAAAAGCGTGCCTGCTGCCGTGGTTCCAGCAAGGCGCGCGGATGGGCCAGACACAAGGATCGAAACAGGTCGACGTCGACCATCGCGCTGAAGTCCGGCGCCGGCCTCGATGCCGGCAGCCGCGTGGGCCTCCCGCTCAGGCATAGCGTGCAATGCCCACACTTCTGTCGGTCGGCGCCGCTGCCGCCGTCGTCAACGACAAAGCGTGAGCCGTCGCCCGTGAAGTGCTTGACCAGCCTCAAGGTCTGACAGGTGTCGGACTCCACGAGGTCCACGACCTGCTGCAGCCGAGCGACCTCACGGGTCTCATGCTCGACAAAGCGTTCATGCAGCAGCGCCGCCAACGCGGCTGGCGTCGACGACGACGCTGCCGATGACGCTGCCGACGACGACGTCGGCCTGGTGTAGCGATGCCGGACGTCGGCGGTGCGCACCTCCGCCAGGCCTTGTTCCGCGAGAAAGTCCAAAGCCCGCATGATGCGCTGCCGGTCCTGGCCGAGCGCCACAGCGACGTCGTCGAGGGACAGATGGGTCCAGATGCGTCCGGTCTTGCCGGCGCCAAAGATGGCCCCGATGAAGGCTCCCTTGTCGCCGCTGAAGCGGGCCACGATGTCTGGCACGGGGATCAAGGGCTTCACCTGGTAGGACGCATAGACCGGCGTCCCCTGCTTGATGACGCCCAGCAGCTCCAGGTGCGTCAACGCCGTGCGCAGCACGAGGGGTCGCAGATCGTGGGCATCGCCCAACGCCAGCAGGTCCAACTCGAAGGCGTCGCCACGACCGCTCAGGTCCGTCGTCAACGCGGTGAGCGCGGCCAGCGTGGGGGTGTCGCCACAGGCAAAGCCCTGCAGCACCAGCGCGTCGTCTCTCGACGCCAAAAGATGCACCACCGACGGCAAGCCATCGCGCCCGGCGCGGCCGATTTCCTGGCTGTAGCCCTCCAGGCTTTTGGGCAGCTCGTAATGCAGCACCGCGCGCACGTCGGCTTTGTCGATGCCCATGCCAAAGGCGATCGTCGCCACCACCAACCCCGTCGGCGAGGCCATGAAGGCCTCCTGGGTCGCGCTGCGTTCATCGGCCGACAAGCCCGCGTGGTACGCCCGCGCCGGCCGCCCCGACGCCGTCAACATGGCCGCCACCCTCTCGGCGGTCCGCTGCAGGGTCACATAGACGATGGCCGGGCCAGCGGGGACCTGCTCGAGCGCGGCGCGCAAGGCACGGTCTTTGTCGTCCACGTCGACGGCGGTGGTGCGCAGTTCGAGGTTGTGGCGATAAAAGCCCGTGATGACGACGTCGTGGTCGGCGATGCCAAAGCGCTGGCAAATCGTCGACACCACCGCCGGCGTCGCTGTCGCCGTCAACGCCAGCACCCGCTCGGCGCGCGCCAGCGAGGCGAGGCTGGTCAGCTTCAAATAGTCGGGGCGGAAGTTGTGGCCCCACTCCGAAATGCTGTGGGCTTCGTCGACGGCAAACAGGCTGACGCGCGTCTGTTGCAGCAACTCCAGGAAGCGCTCGTTGGCGAAGCGCTCGGGGGCCACATACAGCAGGCGCAGGCGCCCATCCTTCACCCGGCGCTGGATGTCTTTGACCTCGTCGAGGCCCAGCGACGAATCCAGTCGGGCGGCGTCGATGCCGCGCCGGGTGAGGGCATCGACCTGGTCCTTCATCAACGCGATCAGCGGCGACACGACCAGCGTCAAGCCCGGCAGCAGCACGGCGGGCAGCTGGTAGCAGAGGGATTTGCCGCCGCCGGTCGGAAAGACCGCCAGGCTGGGTCTGCCCTCGAGCAGCGTGGTGATGACGCGCTCCTGGCCCGGACGGAAGGCCTCGAGGCCGAAGCGGTCGTGCAGAACGCGCAGTGGAGTGTCGGACATGGCTGGAACCTACATGCATCTGGCGACCATCGTCGTCGGTGGTGGCAGGTGGTCGTCGGTGGTGGCAGGTGGTCGCAGGTGGTCGTCGGCGCTGCCGTCGGCGCTGCCACGAGAACAACACGCCCAGACACGCCTGCAATGCGGCCGTGACGAGCTGGGGTCGACGGCTCAGCGCCAGTCGGACAGGGATCGGGAAGGTGAAGACCCACTGTCGATACGGCACGCGCGCCAGCACGTGGTCGAGAAGGTGGGCCGCCGTGAGGCGCTGGCTGCGCAAGCTCTTGCGCGAAGGCCCGGTGTCGTCGGCGCAAGATCCTGCGCGGGCTTCGTTCGACCCCACGATGCCCACGAACCCACCTCTTCCTCCTGCGGCGCTGTCGCTGGCATCAGCCTTGCGATGCGTGCTGAGAGTGGAGGTCATCATGCGTGCACACGGGTTCTGGCAGGTCGTCGCGGTTGTGGTGGGAATGGCTGTCGGGGGGTGTGGTCCCGGGGCGCTCGGCGGTGGGGACCGGCGAGCCCCCGGCGACAACGTCAGCGCCAGCGAGGGCGAAGGCGAGGGCGAGGGCGGTCGAGAGGGCGGTCGAGAGGGCGAAGGCGAAGGGGAAGGCGAAGGGGAAGGCGAGGGCGAGAGCACCAACATTGGCTTCGGCGGTGCCGGCGACTTCGGCTTCGTGCGTCAGCTCCTCAGCGAGAACCGGGTCCCTCGCGTCGAAGACATCGACGACGTCGGCTTCTTCGCCGAGCACCAGACGCCCCTGCCGGCGGCGGCGTGTGGGGCCGAGATCTGCCCCCAGGCGATGTACGGCGTGATGGGCAACATGGTGGACGGTCGCGGCTGCCATCTGCTGCAGGTCGGGCTGAACTCGACGCTGCGCATCGATCCGTCGGCGCGCCCGCCGTTGACGATGGCGGTCGCCGTCGACGTGTCGGGGTCGATGGAGGGCAACAAGCTGTTGTTCGTGCAGCAGGGTCTGCGGACCCTCGTCAATGAGCTGGGCGACGACGACCAGCTGGCGATCGTCACCTACAGCACCGGCGCGTCGGTGGTGGTCCCGCTCGGACCGGTCGCTGGCCGCCGCAATGTGATCACCGACGCCATCGACGACCTCGTCGCCAACGGCTCGACCAACATCTTCGATGGCCTGGAGGGCGCGTTTAGCGAGGTCCTGTCGGCCTTCGACGGGGCCCGCCAGCACCGGGTGCTGCTCCTCTCGGATGGGGTGGCGACGGCGGGGCAGACGGCGTCGACGGAGATCATCGCGATGGCCGAGGGCTATGTGGCCGAGGGCATCCCGCTCACGACGATCGGCGTCGGCAGCGACTTCGACCTCCAGCTCATGCGCACCCTCGCCGAAGAGGGCGACGGCAACTTCTACTTCCTCGAGGACCTGACCGCCGTCGACGAGGTCTTCACCGAGGAGGTTGCCACCTTCCTGATGCCCGTCGGCTTCGACGTGTCGCTGCGGGTGCGGCTGGGCAGCGACTGGTCCCTGCGCAACGCCTTCGGGGCGCGGAACTTCGAGGTCTCTGACCTCGGCCGGGGCGGCAGCCTCCTGCTGCCGGCGGTCTACCTCGCCGGTCGCACCAGCGCCGACGACGTCTTTGAGGGCAGCGGCCGCCGCGGCGGTGGCTCGGCGTTGCTGCTCGAGATCGAGCCCGCAGTCATCGAGCCGTCGGCGACGCCGGCGGACATCGCCACCGTCGAGGTGACCTTCCTCGCTCCCGGCGCCGTGACGACCACCTTTCGGGCCGAGAGCCAGGCGAGCCCGGTGGGCACGACGACGCCAGCGCGTGGGCACTTCGAAAATCGCATCGTCGAGAAGAGCTTCGTCATGCTCAACCTCCTCGTGGGCATGCGGGCCGCGTCCCAGGCCTTCCACCTTGGCGCGGGCAGCGAGGCCATCGATGTCCTCGACGGCGTCATGGCCGCCGCCGCCGACTACGAGGACTCCGCCAACGACGGCGCCGGCGACACCGACATCCGCCTCGACCTCGAACTCCTCGAGGACTTCCGGAACGTGCTGCTGCAAAATGGCGCTATCGACGATAGCGACGAGGTGTCGAGCGACCCGTGGCCCGCCGACTGAAGTCCGGGTGCCAATGATCCCGACATCTCTTTGATCTTCGCCCACGGAGTGGGCTCGCTCAAAGAGCGCTGGGA
>CAJBHN010000944.1 GCA_903952805.1 uncultured Myxococcales bacterium
GAAAGAGACCGCGGCGCAGGCTGCGGACCAGATGACCAAACCACCACGTGGGTGAGCACCTGACGGCCGCGGCACCGACGCCATCTCAGACGCGCGGGTTGCCCGGGTCGCGGCCGGTTTGACCTTTCATACGGGTACGCTCGGCACCACATCCAGCTGAACGTCACTGGCAAATTGGGGATCAAGGCGTGGCTCGACCACAACATCAACGTCGTCGCCGGCACGCCGGTGATCATCCGCACCACGGCGTCGTTGTGGGGTTTGCACGTGGACGTCTACGGCCACCAGCCTGCTGGATTGCCGTCCGAATTCGCCGCAGGCCATTCTTTTTCCATCGCGCTTGGGACCGGGCACAATGGAGTCATGAAAGACATTCGAAGCGCAGAAGACGACCGCCGCGACAGCCCCCGAGTTCCGATGACCTTCATGGTTCGTGATGCCGATCACGACGAGGGAGAATGGGAAGAGCGTGAGGGAGACTTGTCGCTGGGCGGCATTTCATGGCTCGGCAAGACCGCCCCCCTGGGACGCGAAGTCGACGTACGCTTTCGGCTGCCGGGGGTCGCACGGGAGTTGCGCGCCCGAGGCGAGATCATCCGCATTAAGCCCGACGACCGAGGCCTGGGCTTTCAATTGCGCTTCACGGAGCTGGAAACCCAGGAGGAGTTGGCCATCGCCAAGTACCTCGACGACCTGGTCATCGCCGAGACACGCTGACACCCGGCGCCACGATGCTATCGAAGCTGATGGCTTCTCGACGGCTGCTGCTGGCGTTGGCATTGGTGGCCCTGGGGCTCGGCGGTCTGGCGATGTGGCGTTCAGCTCCACCGACGTCGACGACCACGGCACTGTCTGGCTCGTCAACATCGACGGAAGCGCGCTCGCCAGCAGCGTCGAGGCCACCTGACGATTGGCGCGACGGGCAGCGAGCCCGTGTCATGCTTGGCGAGATCGTCGACGACGATGGGCGCGGTATCGGCGGTGCCGGGGTGGTGGTCGTGATCGGCGAACACACCGTCGCCCGCGCCACCGCCGACCTCGACGGCCATTTCAGCCTAGAGCTGCCCAACGACGCTGTGGACGCCGCGGTGTTTGGCGCCCCGGGGTACACCGAGGTGCGCGTCGCTGGTGCTGCGCTGCCGACCATGGCCGAAGCCTTCTGGTCCCAAACCCTCAACCGGGCCCCCGGCAGTCGGGTGCTGACGGTGGTCAGCGGCGGAGTCCCCGTTTTCGGGGCCACGGTTTTTCGCGTCGAAAAAGCGACCCCCTCGCCCCTGGGCACCACCGACGACAACGGCCATGTCGTGCTGCCAACTGGTCCCGGTGATCTTGTGGTCGCCCACCTGGCCCACGGCGCCGTCGACGTCGGCATCGGCACCGACACGGTCACCCTGCCCCCCAGCGCGTTGGTGCGGGTCGTCGTCGTGGACGACGAGCGGCACCCGCTCGCCGACGCCATGGTCAACCTGCGCTCGGTGATGATGGCGCCGACGCCGACGACCGACGGTCTCCCCGCAGTGCCGTCGCCGACGACGTGGGCGCTGCGCCTGCTGCAGCGACGAGAACGACCCCGCGTCAGCGACGAAGGCGGCGTCGTGAGCTGGTTGACGATGGTCGGCGACGTCAGCGTCGACGTCAGCAAGGATGGCTTTCGCCCCGTGACGGGGGTCCGGGACCAAGCCCGTGGCGAGCGAGGAACCGACGTCGTCGTCAAACTCGGGACGAGCCCGGTGATGGCCGGCGTGGTCGTCGACGCCGTCACTGGTGCCCCCGTCGCTGGCGCAGCCGTTGGCGGTGACGTGCGCGGCGCCGGCGGCCCTGGGACCCGCACCGACGAGGACGGTCGTTTCACGCTGGGACAATGGGAAGCGCGGGCGTCGTCGTTGACCGTCGCCGCCCGCGGCTATCGGACCGTCACCGTCGGCGGCGTCGACGGCAGCAGCAGCCGCTTGGATGATGTGCGCATCGAACTGGTGCCAGGCTCGGGCGACACCGTCGTCGGCATCGGTGTCTCCATCGTCAACGACCCGCGGGGTCTGCGGGTGCGCTCTCTGGAACCGGGTTCTCCCGCCGAGAGCGCCGGCGTCGCCGTGGGCGACATCATCGTCACCGTCGACGGCAGCAGCGTCAGCAGCAACCTCGATGCCGCCGTCGGCAGCATTCGTGGGTCACCGGGAACATCTGTTCAGATTGGCATCGAGGGCGAGGACGGTGCACGTCGACAGCTCACGGTGCCTCGGGCGGCCATCACCGTGCGCAAGCCCGGGCGCCATCGCTGATCAAAACGAGTCAGCGCTCGAGCACGATCCGCCGGCCATCAGGAAGCAGCACGGCATCGGGTTCACGAGCGCCGACGTCGTCGACGGGGCGGGCGTTGCGCCGATAGCGGGCCCACGGGTCGGCGACCGACAGGCCCATTCGTTCCAGAAGCACCGAGCGCTGCACCTGCATCAACTCGGCCCGACCCAGACTCCAGATCACAAATGCCATCACGATGAGCCAGGGGTCGCCGAATGCGCCGCCGATGCCCAGGCCGACGGCGACGACGACGCCGACGTTGACGGCCTTCCTGGTGCCGCTGACGAAGCCCAGGCGGCTGGCAAGCAGGGCCCGCAAGACGCGCCCTCCGTCCATCGGCAGTGCCGGCAAGAGATTGAAGGCGAAGAGCATCAGGTTCGCCGAGGCGACAAATGACAGGATCGGCGACAACGACGGCGCCACCTGCAGACCCACGAGGGCGGCGAGCCCCAGAGCAAGACTCACCACGGGCCCGGCGATGGCCACCAGCATCTCTTCGCGCGGTGAGCGTGGGGGCTCGGCCATCTTGGCCGTGCCGCCAAACAGATGCAGGTCGATGCCACTGATGGCCAATTGGAAGCGGCGGGCGACCAGCGCATGGCCAAGTTCATGGAGCAGCACCGACGAAAACAGCAGCACGGCCACGACGACGCCAACCGCCAGGGAGCCGGCCCGCCAGCCAAACAAGGCCACCGCCACCAGCAAGGACCAATGGGCGGCCACGGGGATGCCTCGAACGGAAAACAGGCGCAGCACGTCAGCAACTCCTTGGCGGCCCTCGGGGGCCACTATGGTCAGCTGTAAGCACGGCGACGGCGACGGCTACGCCGGACGAAGCGGTGGTCCGCGCGAATCTGCAAAACCCGCTCGACGGACGCCCTGCGAGTTCGCAGACTGGGGTATGCGTCGTTTCATGCCCTCGCGCCGAACCCGTGCCCTGCTCGCCTCGACCCTCGTGAGCGCTGCCAAGCCCGTCATCGGCGGCCAGGCGGTCATTGAGGGCGTGATGATGCGCTCGCCGAAGTCGTTCGCCGTCGCTGTACGCACGCCTGACGGCGGCATCACCGTGCGTGAAGAGGCCTGGCTGTCGTTCTCCGAGCGGCTGCCCATCTTGCGGCTCCCCATCTTGCGCGGGGCCACCATGCTGGTGGAGAGCATGTTCAACGGCATGCAAGCGCTGTCATTCTCAGCGACGACGGCGTTCCCCGACGACGAGGGGGCCAAGCAGGAAGCGAAGAAGGCGCAACAGGCCAAGGAGAGCGGTGGTCTGGCAGCGGCCCTGCCGATCATGTTGTCGCTGGCGTTTGCGTTTGCACTCTTCAAGGGCGTGCCCCACGCCACCGCCTGGGGGCTTGGCCAACTGCTGGGGCACGACGGCCACAGCGCCCTGCCGATGGACCGACCGATGTTTCACGTCGTCGATGCGTTGGTGAAGATGGGCTTGTTCGTCGGCTACATCGTGCTCATCTCGCAGATGAACGACATCAAGCGGGTGTTCATGTACCACGGCGCCGAGCACAAAAGCGTCCACGCCTGGGAAGCCAACGTCCCCCTCGACGTCGACCACACCCGCCCCATGAGCACGGCCCATCCCCGCTGCGGCACCAGCCTGATTCTGATTGCGATGGCCACGTCGTTTGTCGTCTTCGCCGTCGTCCTGCCCTTCGTGCCGCGCCTCTTTGCCAGCGACGCCGCGCACGCGCTGTTCCTGCTTGTCATCAAGCTGCCGCTGCTCCTGCCCATCGCCGGCGTCGCCTACGAACTGCAGCGCAAGGCGGCCCAGAACCCGGACAACGGCCTCGTGCGGGCCCTCATCGCGCCAGGAATGCTGTTTCAGCGGCTGACCACTCGTGAGCCCGGCGATTTGGAGCTGGAAGTGGCCCTGGCGGCACTGCGCAAGACCGCGTGGCGCGAGGGGCAACCCGGCGGTCCCATCAAGACCACGGCGTCCGTCGAGACCTTCCCCAGCTTCGCTGCCGTCGATGAGCAGCTTCCCGCCGCAGCCTGACTTGACCGCAGCCGTCGCACAGCAGCAGGCTGCGCCCATGGCACGAGCAAGCAGGAGCCCGCAGGCGACAACGACGAAGCCAGCGGCGAAGAAGCCAGCGGCGAAGAAGCCAGCGGCGAAGACGCCAGCGGCGAAGACGTCAGCGGCGAAGACGTCAGCGGCGAAGACGTCAGCGGCGAAGACGTCAGCGGCGAAGACGTCAGC
>CAJBHN010000945.1 GCA_903952805.1 uncultured Myxococcales bacterium
ACCATCGTCCTCCCAGCCGCCAAAGAAGGCGTCTTCGTGCGCGACGAGTGGCAGAATCCGGCGTACGTTGAGCAGCATCCCAAACTTGTCCGCACATGGGACCCAGTGAAAGAGCCCTCGTGGGGGGCAGTGGCCGTCGACGACGGCGCCGGGCACCCCCAGGCAGACCCGCGTCAATCCCTTCACCTGGTGTCGGGCCATGAAGTCCTGGATGATGACGTCGAGGGAGGCGCCCTTGGACGGAACGGTTTCCTCGACGAACTTCTCCAGCGAGCCGACGCCGCTTTCGTACACCGCCAGCACGGTCTTGGTGCCACCGACGTCGCCTGCGAGAATCATGGTCTACCTCCGATGGGGCCTGCCGCGCAGCGCGTCGAGGACGACGCGATCGGTGGCCGGGGGTGCTGTGCAAGAGGCCGGATCATCGACGAATCGCGCATCTCGTCGCAAGCGCGTGCCCCAATCCCGGCTCGGATGGCTCAATGGCGCGTTGCAGCCAAAATCCGCGCTCTTCCAGCCTGTTACGCGCATCCTCCCCGCGACCTGCGCTGGTCGGCCGCGGCGGCCACGACCAAGACGCCAACAATCGACCGCGGTACCGCCCCGGCGGCGCCCTTCAGCCCGGCTTCTTCATCCCCAGCCGGGCCAACAAGACCTCCACCTCGCCCCACGCGGTCGACGCCCGCTCCGCCGGCGTCACCTGCTGCTGCAACGCTTCCAGGCGGCCACGCAGCTGCCGTTCGCCGTCGCTGAGGGCACCGGCCCAGCGATCGTCGCCGAGGTGGCTGGTGATGGTGGCGGCGCGGGCGCTCAAGCGGTCCAGGAAAATCTCCGCCAGCCGGGCCTGATCGCGGACTTTGTCCTCGTGGGCCGACAGCGCCAGCCAGTGCAGGTCCTCGCGCCACAAATCGGCCACCAGAGTACCGCCGCCGACGACGAGGTTGGTGCCGAAGGGCGCCCGCGGTCCGGTGGCGTCACCGCGAATGGCGGTGCGTACCGCGTGGGCAATGCGGTGGAAGTTGTCGTCGGTGAAGCTGAAGCCGACAAACAGCATGTGGCGGGTCAGCAGCAGGGCCTGGACGATCCCCGACAAGGCCGAGCGATTGTCCTGGAAGCGCATGTAGTCTTCGCGCGTCAACACAATGCTCGACGGCCGGGTCACGCAGCCGTGCATCTTCAAGATGAAGCGCTCGCCCGGGGACACCGCCGAGCCCGGAATGCGCGCGCACGGCCGACCAACGACGGCGCTGGCCCGTTCAAAGAGGTCGTCATAGTTCGTCGTCACCACCTCGTTGACCGGCAGGCTCGCCAGCAGCGCATGACCAAGGGCCACCCGGCGGCTTTTGTCGATGATGATGCGGGCGGTGGCGTCTCCCATGGTTTCGCCCTTGGCCAGGCGTCGCTCAATCAGGGCAGCGCGGTCGAGTTCGGTCAGTTCGCCAAAGGCCTGCAACTCGGCCTTGCTGACCCTCTCTTGGGCCAACAGATGCAGCAGGCGCTGCCAGTCGGGCAGTCCGGCAGGCTTGGCGATTCCCGCGCCCAGAAACAAGGTCAACCCACCGCTTCGCGCTCGCACGGCGAGGTCGTCGGCCGCCTGCTGCAACGGCGCTGGCAACGCGTCGAAGGCATGGGCGTCGTCGTGGCGCCGTCGTTGGGCCGCGGCCCAGGCCGGCCCCTCGATGAGCACGAGCGCCACGTCGATGCCGACCTCGCCGTCGACCTCCAGGCGTTGGGCCTCGGCCCGCAACATCGGCACCAGCAGCGACGTGATTTCTCCCGACCAGGCCCCGGCCCCGCCTCCCTTGGTGCCCACCAGCGGCAAGGCCAGCAGATAGCGGCTGCGCCCGTTGAGCGGCGCGCGACCGGCCTTGCGCAGCGCGATGGTGGCCACCCGCAGGAATTCGGCGGCCCCCTCGACGTACCAGGCCGGACCCTCGCTCCTGCTGCCGGTGATGTTGGCCAACACCGGCAACGGTTCGTCGACGGTGTCGACCATGACGGCAGCGCGGTGGGCGTCGTCGATGCCAAAGCCGCTCAACAGCGCCGGCACATGCCAACCAGCCGGCAGCGCGTCGCGCCACGTCGCCCCCGGCCCACGCGCACCGGGCACCAACCAGGCGTCGCACGCCAGCTTCTTCAGATCGGCCCAGGCGATGAAGACGTGCGGCGTGCCCATGCCCCAGCATGCCACGAGACGTCGTCAGCACCGACGGCAAGCACCGACCTCAAGCTGGGGCCGACGTCAGCGTCCGCGCGGTCGCTCCATGTCGATGCGCACCCACTCGCCTTTGCGCACCGTGGCCAGGTGCTTCATCCCCATGCCGACGTAGGCCTCGATGACGGCGACGGCCTGCTCGGCAAGGATGCCCGACAACCACAGCCGGCCGCCTGGCGCCACCGCCCCCACCACCTGCTGCCGCAGCTGGATGAGCGTGCCGGCGAGGATGTTGGCCACGACGCCGTCGTAGCTGGCGCCGTCGTGGTCGGGGGCGCTGCCGTCGGCGACGAAGGCGTTGACGACGCCGTTGTCGCGGGCGTTTTCCAGCGCCGACCGGACCGCGACGGGGTCGATGTCGGTGCCTTTGCAGAACCTGGCGCCCAGGCGCAGCGCCACCAACGCCAAAATGCCCGTGCCGGTGCCGACGTCGAGGAGGCGGTCGAGCCGATGTCCGTCGTCGAGGTAGCTCTCCAGGCCCTCGGTGCAGAGCTGGGTGGTTTCATGCTGACCGGTGCCAAAGGCCATGCCCGGGTCGAGGTGCAGCACGAGGGGTTCAGCCCCGGGACCAACGCGCTCGGCGCGAAAATTCGCGCGCTCCCACGACGGCACGATCCACACCCGGCGGCCCAGGCGAAACGGCTTCCAATGGGCCATGAAGACGGCGTTCCAATCCTCGGCCCACAGGTCGGACCAGTCGACGACGACGTCTTTGGCTTTGGGAATGAAGGAGCACGTCCGCGCCAGGCGGGCGTCGACGCGGGCCTCAAGGCCGGACTCACGCGGAAAGGTCGCGAGGATGGCCGAGCGGCCGGTCAGCACGGTGGCGCGACCAGGGACCGAGCGGGTCTCGTCGTCCTGGGTCTCCAGGCCAAGGGCGCCTTCGTCCATCAGCAAGGCCCCGAGGGTCTCGGCGAGGGCACTGTGACAGTCGACGGTGACCCGCCGCCACGGAGAGAGCTCGGGGGACGTGCTGGCCTTTTTGGCGGTGGACTTGGACACGGATCACGCTCCTGGGCTGGCCGACCTGAGTCGGCCAGCTCGCTGGTCGGCTTGCCTGAGAAAACGAAAGGCGCCGAGAGGCGCCTTTCGTTGAACTGCGTTCAACTGCGTTCAACTGCGTTGAACTGCGTTCAAACGCATGAGTCCGAAGGCTCAGACCTTGCCGCTGAGTGGCCCGAGGATGCCAGCGGCAACGAGGAAGGCCAACAGCACCAGGGATTCGATCAGCGCCAGGCCGAGGAGGAAGGGCGTGAACACCTTCTCCGAGGCGGATGGGTTGCGGGCGATGCCCTCAAGCGCGGCAGCGGCGGCGCGGCCCTGGCCCATGGCACCACCGAGAGCGGCGAGGCCGATGGCGAGAGCGGCGCCAATGGACACGAGGCCGAGGTTGTCGGCGTTCTTCAGGTTGATGGCGTCCTGCGCGAAGGCCGGGTTGGCCACGACGAGAACGGCGACGGTGGTGAGCAGCGCATTCAGGCGGTTCATGGGTGCTTTCCTTTCAGACGGTCAGAACAAGGGTGGGAACGGTCAGTGGTGGGCGTCAGCCTCGGAGGCATGGAGCGAGATGTAGACGCAGGACAGAATCGTGAAAACGGCGGTCTGGATGAGGCACACCAGCAGACCGAGGACGTAGAAGGGCAAGGGCACGATCAGCGGCAAAATACCGGCGAAGGCAAACAAGATGGCGTGGTCGCCGACCATGTTGGCGCACAGACGAATCGCCAGCGTCACAGGCCGGACCAGCAGGCCAAAAAGCTCGATGGGGAACAACAGTGGCGCCAGGAACCAACCCCACTTTTGGCCGACGGGGTTCATCAGGTGCGTGATGTGGCCGAGGCCGTGGACCCGCAGGCCGTGGTAGTTGAAGTAGAGAAAGACGATGAGACTGCAGGCGACGGTCGTGTTGAGGTTGTCGGTGGCCGGCAGCATCCCGGGAATCAGCCCCATCAGGTTCGACACCAGGATGAACAACGCCAGGGTGCCGATGACGGGCACGTAGCGCTTGTAGCTGGGGCCGATGATAGCGGCCATCTGGCCGACGATGGTCTCGATAAAGAGTTCGTAGAAGGCGACGACGCCAAACGAGCGCGGCGGAACAACGGCCTTGTCGAGGTCAACAAAGCGGGAACGCGCCATCAACGACGTCACCGCGAGCACGAGCAACACGATCAACGCGGCGTAGATGTGGTGCACCGTCGTGATCGCCCCCCCAGCGGGGATGACCGTGGTGTTGCCATAATGGTGCTGCAGGTACTCGTGCAGATTCGAGTACCCCGGCAGAAAACTGAGCCACGATGTGTGGTGATCCATCTCGGTGTTCCTTCGTCTCCGCTGACGGGGGCGTCATGCCGGGGTCGGGGCACGGAATCAAGACGTTTCCCGCGGGAATCGCCGCGTCTGCGGCGCTTTGCCCCCACCGCAGCACCTCGGGACGGCGTCGCCAGCGTCGTCAGGCCCCAAAAGTGAGGGGCCGATGCCCCGCCGAAAAAAAACCGCCCGGGAGCACCGGGCGGTCGTGTGCGCGTTGGGCGGTGGCCGACCTCAGCGACGGTCGATGCCGTAGACGAACGAGGCCTTGGGAGCACGCAGCCAGCGATCCTTGATCGTGGCCCGACGCTCAGCCCAGGGAGTGCCGTCCTTGACGTAGGTATCGCGCATTTTCTCGGCGAGAGCCTTGTCGCCGCGGCCCTTGATGCCGAGGACGATCTTGGTGAGGCCGTCGACCCTGCCCTTCCAGGTGGGGAGATCGACCTCGAAGCAGCCGACGTCGCTGCCGTTGGCAGCCTTCTCCTCGGCCTTCCATTGCAGCACGCCGTTGTCGTGCAGGTAGCCCATCTGGATGGACGCCAACTGCGAGTAGGGCTTGGGCTTGCCTTGAGCATTGACCATGCCCTGGGCGATATGACCAAAGGCCCAGGTGACGTCGCGGATGTGGGCCTTGTCGGCGTCGTCCTTCGTCAGCAGGCTCTTGTCGACGAGCCATTCCGAGAAGTAGAGGGCCGCGGTCTGGGCCTTCAGCTCTTCGAGAGTCGAGGCGAGGGGGCCACCGAAGATTTGGTCGTCGGTCTTGCCCTTGACCTTGTACTCGTGAGCCGGGCCGAGGTTGTGGGCGGCCTCGTGCAGCACCGTCGACAGGGTGCCGTGTTTGGCGGCGCCATCGAACCTGGCCATCGTGAGGGCGCACAGCAGCGACGAGGCTTGCTCCTTCATGGCGGCCTCGCTGTCGGGGTCGGTGTAGAGGTTGGTCATCGCCACGGTCTTGCCGCCGGTCTCGGCCACCGGGCCCCAGTTGGGCAGGGATTGGCCAATGGTGGCGCCGTGGGCGGAGCGGGCGTCGCCGGCGTTGAGCACGATGTCGATGAAGTCGGGCAGGTCGAAGCCGACGGCGCGGGCCTTGTATGGAGCGCCAGCCAACTTGGCGAGGGCGGCCTCCATGTCCTTCTTGACGGGGTCGAGTCGAGCCTGCCAGGCAAGGGACTCCTGGTTGATGCGGGCGAAGCTGACGTGGAAGCCGGCCTTGCGCGAGCAGGGCTCGAAGTAGACTTCGTCGGGGCCGACGCGCAGGTACCACGCCGAATTCGTCGCGGTCATGGCCTTCCAGGCCTTGTCGGCCTCGAACCAGTTGTCGTCGAGGAAGGCCTTGGCCGCAGCCTCAAGGTACGCCTTGAACGCGGCTTCTTTGGGGTTTTGGGCAAGCTCGGCGGCAGCGGCGGTCAGCTCGGCGCTGATGGCGGTGACGTCGTCCTTGAATGCCTCATGATAGGGCACCGCCACGAGGTCGTCAGTGGCCGCCTTGCCTTCGGCTTTGCCGCCAGCCTTGTGTTGCACGACGACAAACTGCTTCATCAGCGCGTCGCCGTCCTTGCGCTTTTCGAGGGCCTCGCAGAACTTCGGGTCCTGCTGGATCGACGCCGGGTAGATGCCCGAGACCTTCTTGGGCTTGCCAGGCAGGGCGTGGCAGGCGGGGTCGTTCTCGGTCTTTGGCGCCTCGCAGAATGGACCCTGGTTGCGAAAGAACATCGCTTTGGAGGCCGTGTCATCGGCGGGGATTTGGGCGTCGAGGCCGAAGACGCCGTTTTGGCGGGCGTGCACCTGCTCGACGAGACGGGCGACCTTCTCGAGGTGGGCCACCAGGGCCTTGTCGCCGGCGTCGGTGAGCACCGTGCGAATCAGCGTGGGGCGCCCCTGGGCCAATTCAGCGAGCACCGCCTGACGACGAGCGGCCTCATCGGCGGCGAGGCCTGCCGGCGCCGTCGACGAACGCAAGGCGCCGTAGAGGGAGCGGAAGGCGTCGGTGAAGGCGCCGTCTTTCACCCAGGTGGAGAGGTCGGCGTCGCCAGCCATCCCCCAGATGACGGCGAGTTCGGCGGGGTCGAGAGCGTGGTTGCCGTTGTCGTCGGCAATCCAGAACAGGGGCGCGCCGCGCTCAACCACGGCTCGGTTGAACTCCAGCCGGGGCACCACACTGGTGTCGAGGGGAGCGGGCGCCTGCGGCGGCGGCGGCGGCGGCGGCGGCGGCGGCTCCGTCTTTGGCGTCGCGCATGCCACGCTGGCGATTACTGCCCACATCAACCCACATTCAACGATACGACGCATGGAAGCACCTCTTGGGGCCCCCTACGCCGAAGGCCGTCAGAAGTGAACCTCGCTTCAGGGCGCCGGCGCAGAAACCGGCGGCGGCATCGGCGCCCCGGTGCCACTGAGGCCGGTCAGGGCGTTGTGGCACATGATCGAGTCCGGTGACTGCTTCACGCACCACGCCAGGTGACGCCGGGCACCTTCGACGTCGCCGCTGTTCGAAGCCGCCCGGGCGGCGATCCACGCCAGCGGCAGGTAATGCTCGGTGTCGCCGGCTTCGGCGAGGCGCCGGGCATCTTGCAAGCGCCCCGCGCGCAGCAGCGCAACCGCCGCCCAGAAACGCTGCTCATTGGAACCGTAGCGTGCCAGGCCAAAGGCCGAGGCTTGCACGAACGCGGCGTGCTCCGCGGGAGCCTCCAACATCACCGTCAGCGCTTCCAGCAGCGCAAGGTCATGGGCATCCAAACGACCCCGATACTGTATGGCGTCGACGTAAATCGCGCGCTCGGCCGTCGACATTGGCGCCGTCACGTTGCGTCCAGCCAGCCACGCCTCCAGCGACGACCAGGCGACCAGACGCAGGTTGGCCGACGCCAGCAGA